>CAPZCD010000044.1 GCA_948744995.1 uncultured Rickettsiales bacterium
TTCAAGGGCTTTTAAAGAATTTAAGAAAATTTAAAAAGCGAGGTTGGGGTTATTTAATATATATGAATGTATATCCCACTTTATATTTGTTAACCAATCATATCTAAATAAATCTATACACCTTTTATTAACTAAATTCCTTAAGGATATTTCTAATATTGATAATAGTTTATATAACTCAGAACTATAATTTATATTTATTTCATAAAGAGTTAATGCTTTTTGGGATTATTATTACTTTTAACTAAGTAAGGCTTTAATCTATTTAATGTTATATATTTATTTATATAAATAGATATTGCGCTCCATATAAAATTTCATTTGCAAAATAATAAATTTTATGATATAATAATTTCGTCGCAAGACTACGATAATAAATTTGTATGTAATAGATGTTCTGGACTCGGGGGCGGTACCCGACACCTCCACCAAAATTTATTATGGGGGTGACTTAGCTTTGACATTCATTGAAAGATACATATTTTATCCAGCAAGATACTGCTGCCGTTTCTACGGAAATAGTTCAAAAAATTAAATGCAAACGATGATTTTGCTAATGCTGCAATAGCTGCCTAGTCCTCGGACTATATTTCAATAGAAATATTTTCACTTAATTGTGAAATGCTGTTACAGCGGGGTTTGGAGGAGCCTGTCAACAGAATTCCTCCATTATTCGTTTGATTTTTATAAAAAATATATCAAATGGAGAATAGTTAGGTAGTTGTATATAAAAGATATGTCTAATAAAAAATTAGTTCTCATAGATGGTTATAGCTTCTTCTTTAGAGCCTATTACGCAATAAAAAATATAAAAAGAAGAAGTGATGGAATGGCGGTAAATGGTGTCTATGGATTTACCCGAATGCTTATGAATGTTATAGTAGATATGAATTCTACGCATATAGGGGTTGTTTTTGATACCGGTGAAAAGACCTTGAGACATGAAAAATACCCAGAGTATAAAGCTAATAGACCACCGGTACCTGATGATATGGTACCACAATTTCCTCTAATTAGGGAAGTAACAAAGTCTCTAAATATAGTTACGGTGGAAAAATCCGGCTATGAAGCTGATGATATTATAGCAACTCTGGCGAAACAGGCTAAAAGGGAGGGATTTGAGGTATGGATAATATCCTGTGATAAAGATTTGATGCAACTAATTGATGATAATGTATTTCTGTATGATACTAAAGAATCAAAAAAAATAACAGCTGACGATGTTAAACAAAAGTGGGACGTAGAACCAAAGAAACTATTGGATGTATTGGCGTTAATGGGCGATAATTCCGACAATGTTCCGGGCGTTGCCGGTATAGGTCCTAAAACAGCTGTCGAATTGGTAAATGAATATGGTTCTGTCGATGAAATTATAAAAAATTTGGATTCTATAAAGCAGGAAAAAAGGAGAAATTTAATCAAGAATAATATTAATAATTTGAAGCTTTCAAAAGAGTTGGTTACTCTTGTTGATGATGTTGATTTAAGAATATCTATAAATGATTTATCATTTAAAAATTTCAATCCGGTAAAATTTAAAAACTTTCTTTATGAGATGGAGTTTAATAGTATTGCCAGAGAAATAGAGAAGAAATTTATAGGCAATTCTCATGATGAATATACTAAAGTTAGTAAAAATTATGAATATAAAAAAATAACTGATATTTTGTCATTAAAATCAGTTATAGCTGATATTATAAACCAAAATACTGAGTTATTTTTCGCTATACTAACAAATAAGATAGATGATTGTGCTGATATAAAACATATAATTTTTAGTGACAAAAGAAAGAAAAACATATATCATATACACTTTAATGAAGAAAATCAGAATTTGTCAGATTTTTTTACCGTAGCTTCACCTGTAAGTAATTTAACTGAAAATGATGTATTTTCAGAACTATTAGCGTTATTTGAAAATGAAAAATTGAAAAAAATAACTTATAATACTAAAAAACAAATTCGACTTCTATTAAAATATAACATAAAAATTTGCAACTATGAGGATATAGGATTAATGTCCTATATAATAGATAACGGTAAATTTAACCAAAATTTTTACAATCTGATAATTAAGTATCTTCTAAATAATATAGAGCTGAAGATTGAGGGTATTGATAAATTATTAGATGTGGCTGAAAGATATGAAAAAGGGAAAGATTTAGTTTCTTTAGTTACAAATAATGATTTTAATTTTTATTGCTTAATTATTGAGGCTATGGAACATTTATATCAACTAATAGTTGATAGAATTACCGATGATACTAGGCTGAAGAAGCTATATGATGATGTTGAAAAACCGTTACTGGAAGTACTGGCAAATATGGAGTATGACGGTATTAAAATTGATATAAATGAGCTTGGGAAGTTAAATGATTTTTTCAATGGTAAACTGAAAGTAGTTGAAAATAAAATTTATGGTACGGTGGGACTTGTTTTTAATCTAAATTCTCCGAAACAAATTGGAGAAATACTTTTTGAGAAAATGAATTTACCGATGGCAAAAAAATCTAGGAAATCCGGCTACTATTCAACTGATATTGAGATTTTGGATGAATTGTATAAAAGTGGTTTTGAAATTGCTGGAGATATACTGGAATATAGACACTATACAAAACTCAAAAATACCTATACAGATGTTTTGCCAAAGTTGATTGATAAAAACAATAGAGTACATACAAATTATTCAAATACTTTTGTAATAACGGGTAGACTCAGCTCAAGTAATCCAAATTTACAGAATATACCTATAAGAACCGAAGATGGTGAAAAAATACGAAAAACGTTTATTTCTAAACATGGTTACAGCTTGATAGGAGCTGATTATTCTCAGATAGAACTTAGGATTTTAGCCCAGTATGCGGACGTTAAGAAGTTGAAAGAAAATTTTCTAAAAGGATTGGATATACACTCGGAAACGGCTAAAAAAGTGTTTAAAACTAATGATGTTACTACAGATATGAGAAGAATGGCTAAGGCTATAAATTTTAGCATCGTCTATGGTACGACATCTTTTGGACTTGCCAAGAGGCTTGATATGTCTAATGTAGAAGCTAAAAATTATATGGATAATTATTTTCAACTATATCCGGAAGTGAAAGAATATATGGAAAATATGAAAAATTTTGCCAAAAAAAATGGTTATGTTGAAACTATGTATGGGAGGAAATGCTATATAGATTTAAATTCTGTGAAAGAACCACAAAAATCGTTTTTGGAAAGATTGGCTATAAATGCTCCCATACAGGGAACCGGAGCTGATATAATAAAAATGGCTATGAATAAGCTTTTTAAAACCCTGAAAGGTTTTAATGCAAAAATAATTCTGCAGGTTCATGATGAACTGCTGATTGAGGTGCTGGATAATCAAGTTGATGAAGTTAAGGGTCTGGTTAAAAATGTAATGGAAAATGTTGTAAAATTTGATATACCACTTCCGGTTGATGTAAAGGTTGGAAAAAATTGGGCGGAAGTGCATTAGGTGAATGGTTATTAAGGATACAAAACCTCAAATCAACCCCACATACACACTTGATTTTCAAACAATATCATATATAATTCATATATGTTAAAATTGCGCAAATATTCCAAATGAAGTTTACAATAGAAAAAGACACTTTAATCAAATTACTATCAAATGTTTGTGATGTAGCCAGCAAAAAAAATCCAAACAACCCAGCTATACTGCAAAACATAAAAATAGAAACAAAAGGAGATCGCGTATATTTTACCGGAACGGATTCAGACACCTACGTCAAAGATGATTGTAAAGCTTTTGTAGATGGTGATTGGGCCACAACAGTTCCAGCGCAGTTGATGTATGATATCGTAAAAAAGATGAATGATGGAGCAGAAATAGTTTGCGAATATTCTTCCGACGGTAATACATTGAATATTTCGTCCGGTAGAAGTAAATTCAAACTTATGTGCCTAGATGCAGATGGTTATCCAAACTTTGAAGAACATCAGATGCAGGTAGAATTTAATATCAAGGCCAACGATTTGGTTAATATTATTGATAAAACCAGGTTTTCAATTTCCGACGACCCTAGCAGATATTATCTGAATGGTCTATTTTTACAAACTATAGATGATGATGGTTTAAAGTTAAATGCAGTTTCTACCGACGGCCATAAATTGTCTATTATAACACTCGGTTACTATGATGGTACAGGAGAAGTTAGTGGTATTATAATACCTAAAAAAGCTCTCCCAGAAATAAAAAAGATAGCTGTAAAATCCGGTAATGCTGATCTCAAAGTATCAGCTTCAAAGACAAAAATTAGAATTGAAACAGAGGATACTATCATAATATCTAAATTGATAGACGCTGAATTTCCCGACTATAAAAGAGTGATACCTAAAGATAATGATAAGGTACTTAAGGTAAATAAAAAGGATATAAGCACCATTATCGATAGAATATCGACGGTAGCAAATGATAATCATAAAGGTATTAAACTGGTACTGACGGAAAATAATTTATATTTAGAGTCTAGCTCAGCGGAAAATGGCTCTGGTTCCGAGGAAATTAAAGTTGATTTTGATTATAAGGATAAGATTGAGATAGGTTTTAATTCTAGGTTTATATTGGAGATGATATCGCAAATTGAGAGTGATATGGTAGAGATAAAACTTAAAGATGGTAATTCTGCTATAATAATAAAAGGTTCTGAGGAAAGTAATAATACTTTTGTTTTGATGCCTATAAGAATATAATGTCCGGAAAATATATTGCCGAAATAACTCTAAATAACTTTAGGAATTATCACTCCAAAACAATTTCTTTCAGAGAGGGAACTAACATTATAGTCGGAAATAACGGGGTTGGAAAAACTAATATTCTTGAGGCTATATCATTATTTTCGAATTTTCGCGGAATAAGATCGGCTAATATTCGTGAGTTGGTTTCAATTACAAATTCTAATAATTCTCTACCAAAAGATGTTCTATTTTCTATTTTTGTTAGATTTTCTAGTCTGGAGAAGATACTCTTATTACAAAAAGATGATGGTAAATTTTTTTTCTATAATGAAAATCATTTAAAAAATAGTAGTGAATTATCAAATATATTGGGTTTGACCTACTTTATACCGCAAATGGATGGTTTCTTTATTGGCGCCAGTTCTAACAGAAGGAAATTTTTAGATAGAACATCTGATTTGTTATTTATAAACCACCTGGATAACGTTAGAAAATACGATTTTTTCCTAAAAGAACGTATGAAGATCTTGACTACGCAGGATAAATATGATAGTTGGCTTGATATTGTTGAGAGAAAAATAGCGGAGCTTGGTGCATCAATAGCTAGCGTTAGAAATAACACTCTAGAATATCTAAATAATATTCTACAGAATGATATAGAAAATTTTCCGACTGGTAGGATTAAATTAATCGGAGATGTTGAAAAACTTTTGCTGGAATTAAAAGCTACAGATGTAGAAAATATTTATCGTGAAAATTTGGCTAAATTTAGAACGGAGGATAAGGCGCTAAAAAGGACGAACTATGGCGTTCATAGAAGCGATATATTATTATTTCATAAAGGTAAAAACATGGTAGCTAATCTATGTTCTACTGGTGAACAGAAGATTTTATTGATGTCCCTCATAGTTGCAAAAACTATTTTTTCTAAAAAAATATCAAAAGGGACAACTATTCTCCTACTGGATGAAGTTTGCTCGCATATAGATCAAAATACTAAAAAAATTTTGTTTGAAGAATTAAAAAAACTGGATATACAGATATTTATGACCGGCATAAATGCAAAAGATTTTGATAATATACAACATAACGTAATTGAGCTATGAATAATCAGCAAATGAGTTTTGATTTTATAGCAGATGTAAAATATAGTATCGGCAACTTTATTGTATTTAATGAAAATATTGATGCTTTTTACTATCTAAATAAGGAATTTGATGATGGTACTCCTGAAAATCATGTGATATTTTTGTCCGGAGAAAGAAAGTGTGGTAAAACTCATTTGGGGCAGATATGGAAGCAAAAACATAATGCTAAAAATATCAATATTCGTGAATTTTATAAAGTTAGTTTTGATAAGTTTATAGTTAAACTTAATGATTTGATTGATAGCTTTGATTATTATGTGTTTGATAATTTTCCAGCAGACATAGCTGAAGATAAATTTCTATTTCTTTTAAATACAATTATCACAAATAATTCTAATATTCTAATTATATCAGAGTGTGATTTTAAGGATAAAACAATTAAGCTAAAGGATTTAAAGTCAAGAATTGATGCGTCAACTCATCTAAAAATAGCTATTCTTTCTAAGGATATAAAACCAATGCTTATAAATAAATTATTTGCTGATAAACAGATATTTATAGATGGTTCTGTTTTAAAATATCTTAATGAAAATTTGCCCACAAATTACGGTATTATATTTGATTTTGTTGAAAATATTTTTAGTAATCTTAATTCAAGTAAGAGAATATTGAATATTAATTTTATTAAGGAGCAGATGGGTATAGAGAATTCATTAAAAGTACCGGATAATACGGAAAAGTTATAGATTTTATATTCACCTAAGGCCTAATCTCTTTAGTTTTATATTAAAAAAACGCACCTTTAGTTTTGGCAGTGAATTTTTAATAGCTAATGCTTCCAACAAAGTTGCATCATCTATCATAGCTACGTCAACTCCAACTTGTAAAGCTTTCAAAACTCTCTCATTTATTGGAAAATCTTTTACTGCTCCCATCGATAATGCATCGCTGATAATTAAACCTTTAAATCCAATTTCTTTTCTTATTATTTTCAATAAAGGTTTAGAAAAAACTGCTACATTTTCGCTATCTATAGCGGTATAGATTGCTAAACCTATCAAACCAAATTTAAATTCATTAGCTAATTCTTTAAATGGTAAAAAATCCGATGATTTTAATTCTTCAAGGGAGCTATCTACCGTACATTTTTCTTTATGTGTATCATTATAGCATGAACCAAGTCCCGGTAGATGTTTCATACAACTATAAACATTATTTTCCATTAGTCCGCAATTATACTCACGGGCTAAAGCTATAGTTGCTTCGATATCATCCGATATAGTTCTAGATTGTACGTTATTTGGATTTTCATCAATTACCAAACTGGTATTTCTCAAATCAACCACTGGCGATAAATTTAGATTAAGACCCAAATCTCTCATTTCTTTAGCTGTTTCTTTTGCATATTCAAATATTTCTTTCTTAGCTTTCTCTTGATCTTTTCTGTATAGATTGCCAAAATAACTAAGAGGTTTGTAATCTTTTCTATAGATTTCTTTCAGTCTTGCAACTTGTCCTCCTTCCTGATCTATCATAAAGAATATATTACTTCTTTTTAATGTTTTCTTTATATCCCTAATGAGCTTTTTTACTTGAGGTTTACTGTACAAATTGTTTGCAAAAAGTATGAAACCAAATGGATTGATTTTTGATATGTAAATTTTTTCTTCTTTTGTTAATCTGCCGCCTGATAGAGTAATTATCAACGGTGATATTTCGTCATATTTATTTTTTTCGTAATATAATTTTTCTATTTTTATAATAGATAATATTAATGTCAAAAAAATGATTAAAGTATAAGTAAATCTTTTAGAAAAATGCATAATAGTACAATTATGGTGATATAATTATCATATAATACATATTTTCTAAATCAATCTGTTATCAACACCAAATACATCTTGCTTATAAGATAAAAAATACTATACTAATAGCAGTTATAATTTTTCCATATGATTAAAAAAAATATAATATTACTAAATGTTACCATATCAATTGTATTTATATTTTCTTTTATTTTAGTGAGATCTTATCGAGTAGCTGAAGTAAAGAAAAAACCCGATATTTTACCACTCATAAAAAATAAAACTAATGTTATTAAAATTAAGACTGAACAAATAGTACCAGATGCTAAGGAAACCAGTACTTTCTACAATGATATTGAAGGTTCTGAAGAAAATATTTCTGATATCAAGACCAGTAAAACTATAGAAATCAAAGAAAATTATGACGAAGAATTAGAATCTAAGTCAAGATTAAATAATATAATAGCAGAAAATACTGATATTGACAAGAATAGTGTGGAACTGGATAAAAATATTAAAAACATTACCATAAATAGTGGAGAAAATGAATCATTGAAACAGATAGTTAATAGCGACAAGGAAGAAGTTGGTAATCGATATGATAATTTTTACAAGGTTCAGCTGATAGCTCTAAAAGATAGACAACAAGCTGAACTGTATGCTGATAGTATCAAAAAAATCTATAAAGATATACTAACAAATTTGAATGTCTATCTGCTAAGTGTAAATCTCGAAGAAAAAGGTGTACTGTATCGTGTACGTATCGGTTATTTTAAGGACAAAAAAACTGCTGAAAAATTTTGCGAAGATTTTTTTAAAAAAGATATCAATTTTTCAAAAACTTGTATAGTGGTTAAGTAAATGGATGAAGAAGAAAATATTATTTCTTTAATATTTTGTATTGTTTTTAAACTTAGCTTTATCGGCTACTTTGTCTACCACATTGCTTTTCATCAATATGGAATTTTTAATTATAAAAAGCTTCAGGAAGCATATGGTGATAAAAAATTTGAATTTAAAAAACTGGAACAGGAATTTTCCGGAAAACAAAATAAAGTTAAAAGATTGCAGGTTGATAATTTAGATTTGGATTTGTTTGATGAAGAAGTAAGAAAAAATCTGGGTGTTGTTGGTAAAAATGAAATTGTAATTTTTGCAGATGAGATAAGGGTGGAGTGAGGATGTAGCAATAATTATTATATCGAATAAATGATGTAGGGATAATAATTAATTTTAAATTTTCGTTTTTTAAAAAAATAATGGTTTTTATATTGTGTTATGTTTTTTTATGCTATAATTGCACCGATAATCTTTATATTATTTGTCATTAAGCATGAATATAGAGAGATTATTATATAAAGCTTACTACCAAACATATTACCATCTTTCTCCCAAACCCAACTCCATCCTTTACTAATTTTTTAACTAAATTAACCCCAACCTCGCTTTTTAAATTTTCTTAAATTCTTGGCTCTGGTCTCCAT
>CAPZCD010000045.1 GCA_948744995.1 uncultured Rickettsiales bacterium
ATAATATTATAATTATAATAAACTATTGACTTATTTAGTATAAATATATTATAATCTCTATCAAGATCATAACAAATTGAAATATCGTATGCACTCAACTAACGAAATTTCAGGAACTCAAAAGGATATGGAGCCTTATTCTGCAACTAGAGAAAGTAATAATATAATTCCAGAATTACAACAAGTCATTGATAATGGATTTGTAAGATATAAATATAAAGATAATAGCGCAGTTGTTATCGATACATTTGGAAAGAAAATTTATGAGCTAGATTATAATAACAAATTATTAAAAATATCTGATATAGAATCGGAATTAGATATCAAACTTTTTAAAAGTTCATTAGATGTTTTAAATAACAATTTTTAAAGGTAGAAAAAGTATGTCGGAAAAAAATGATAGCGTTATTTTTAGAATAGTTAACAGTTTACCTGAACCAGATGATAAAAATAGAATTGAAAAAATAGCCATTTTTAGAGAAGAAAAAAATGACAAATTACATGACCCCAAAACTCCATCTTTTTTATTAGATGAAATAAAAGAAGATCATTTAGTGGCTAAAATTTCGTTAGATGCTAATACTGGTTTTTTGATACCTAAAGAAACGTTTTTAGGTAAGAAACAAAATGGAAGATATTACACAACTCAAGAAGCTATAGATATAGTTAATGCATCCCAGCTTGCATACCAAAATGCAAACTATTCAAAAGATGATTACGGTAGAATATATTGTGCACAAATTTTAGCAATCGCTTTAGATTATAATCTTTTTAATAACTCGAGGATTCCGAGATTTATCCCTTTTTTGTGTAGAAGTGTTGGCGGAGAAGATGAAAAAATAAATAATATGATTAATTGGGTAAAAAAATGTCTAGAAACCTGTGAATTAGGAGAAACTTTATTTTTCCCTTGGCTTGCCAAGGGCCATGCTGGAATGATAGCCGTAGATTCAAAAATGTATAAAAACAAAGAAATTGAATATTTGAGATACTTTGAAATGGGTGGGATGTATTTATGCGAAGGTGTTATAAATAAAGACGGTTCTTTTAATGGAAAAAAAGAATTCAAAGATAGAAGTAATATAAATAAATGTTTTGGCGAATTTGCAAAACATATAGAAGGGTATAACAGTGAAAACAATGAACCAGTTCCTGTTTGCTTTGATTTTATTACTAGAAATGAAAATAATTCAAAATCTTATGGCCAAAGGTTTTCAGATACTGATTGTAGTTATCGTTCTGAAGCTGCATATTGTTTATATATGAAAGGAGATATTAATAATTTTGAAGATTTTAAAGAAAATTTAGGTAGTAAAGAAAAATTAGATTTGATTAATAATTTTATAAAAGGACGTAAATATAGAGCTCGTCTGAGATTAAAAAAGCCTAAATTTTATTATACTAATCTTTATCACGAAAAAAATGATATATTCCCAAAAATTTCTATCAATTATGAAAATTATGAAGGTTATCCTGAAACTCCTTGGATTCCAAAAGAAATCGAAGATTCCTTGAGTATTGAACAAAATAAAGAAACTGATTTAATTAATCAAATAAAATATTCTAATAGCCAAGCTATAGCTGTAGCATCAGGAAATAAAATAATGTCCAACGATATAAAATCATCAAAAACAACATTAAATACTAATAAAGAAAAACAATCATCAAATCCAATAAAACAAATAGAAACAAATGAATTTGGTAAGAAAATTTTAGAAAAAAATGATATTGACACTACAAAGAGAGAAAAAATAGAACACCTCAAGCTTGCTGGTAGAACTTTAGCTGAAAAAGTTAGCAAAGTTATAATCGGTATCGATAGTAAGGAACAAGTTAAAAAAACCTAAACATAAAATGAGTATATGGTATATTTAGTTTAAATCTAAGTACTAAATTTCATATTATAATTTAAGTTTGATTTATTATAACAATTTATATATTTGGCTGTGATGCTAGTATAAAAATATTTTCTAATCCAAGCAAATTTAGTAGTAAATATTATTATCCATGATATTTACTTTCTTAACCTAAATAAACCCTTTATTTCCATTCTCCTATATCCTTACAACCTCCTCCACTCCAACATTTTCCTTAAAAACACTATCATGTGAAACTATAACCAGAGCTTTTACATATTGTTTCAAGATATTTTCCAAAAAATTCACAGAATCCAAATCCAAATTATTCGTTGGCTCATCCAACAGCAGCAAATCCGGATTTTTACTAAATATACAAGCCAAAGCTACCCGCAATCTTTCGCCACCACTTATAACTCCAATCAATTTATTCATACTATTAGTTCTAAATATGAATTTAGCAAGCATATTTCTAGCTTCAAGTTCACTCAGCTTAGTGTAGTTAATAATATTTTCTAAAATCGTCTTTCCATCAGCTAAAAAACTTTGTTCTTGATCTAAAAATGCATAATTACCAGAAAAATTATTAGCTATTATTTTCAATAACGTGCTCTTTCCGCTACCATTTCTACCATCTATAGCAATCCTGGACTTTGACCTAATTGTAAGATTGAAATTACTAAATATTTGTCTACCACCATAACTAAAATTTAAATTATTAAGCTCAAATATAATTTTATCAGATACTTTAGCTTGATCTTCTAACTTAAAATATATCTCACTTTTTCTTTCGGTAATGGCGCCTATAGATTTTAGAGACAAATCAATTTTATTTAGATTGGAAATATCCCTTTTTAGCAGCTGTCCACTCTTTTTCTCCGACTTATTAATTTTTGAATCCAGTGTCAACTTCATATATTTAGAATTTTCCAATTTCTTTTTACCTTGTTTCGCTCTTTTTTCTCTCGCTTCTCTATTCACTATTATCTGCTGTTTTTGTTTATTCAGTTCTTTTTTTGCATTATCATATTTTTTTTCTAACGACATACTTTCTAGTTTTTTCTGCTCCTGATATTGAATGAAATTACAACCATAATTATATATTTCCACATTCCCGGAACCCAATTTCCTCAATTCAATTATCCTATCTATAATAGCTAAAAGTTCTCTATCATGAGATACTAATAGTATACCAAAACTCCAATTTCTTATAAAATCATAAAAAATAGTTTTACCTTCACAATCCATATTATTGGTTGGTTCATCAAGGATCAAAAAATTAGTTTGTTTATTAATTATACTCGATAAAACTACTTTTACTCTTTCTCCACCACTTAAACTGCTAAATTTCTGTAGCGGATTGAGTTTTAAATTGAAAAATTCAAGTTTCTTGGCAATTATTTCATTACAATCCCAGTAACTATCTAGGATCGCATAATCTTCTGAATCAGCAGTGCCATCATCAACTTTAGCTAATGAAATTACCTGTTTTTCTAGTCCAAAAACATCAGCTACTGTATTAAAACCGAATTCATTGAATTTCTGCGGCAAATAAGCAATATTTAAGTTATTTTTTGTAATTTCACCGCCAGTTGGAGCTACATCACCAACAATTAATTTAAGTATGGAGCTTTTGCCAATTCCGTTGACACCTATAAGCCCCACCTTGCTATTATCATCTAAACTAAATGATAGGTTATTTATGAGTTTTGTACCATCAGGTAATCGATAGGATAAATTTTTTATACTAATCATAGAAATACATCTAATTCATTTGTTTACTAAAAAATTCTGCTTTTGTAGAATTAAAATAAAAAATAAATTAAAGTACTCTCAATATAAAAATATTTTTAAACTAGTAATAGTATATAGAATTTTTTTAAAAAGGCAAGAGTTTAGAAGGGTTAAACTAAGCTGGACTTGATACTCCTTGTACACCTTTACCCTCATTTTTTGAAGCTTCTAATTTATTTCCTAGTTCTTGTTGGGCTTCTATCAATTTAGTCCCCATAGGTAATCTATTTTTTTCGTTTTTCTTGTTCTTTATTTCTCTTATTTCTCTTTTTAATTCTCTTATCCTTCTTTTTGTTTTTTCCAATTCTCGTACTAAAGTTTCTTCATCCATATCATCATATTCAGTTTTATATTTAGTTTTATTTACTAAAACTTTTCCTGTCTTAATATTTCTTGGGTTTTTTTCTTTTTTAACTCCTGGACTTAATTTTCGAACTTCTTTTATACCATTTTGCAAATCTTTAATTAGTCCTTCAATTCTTAAACGGCTCATCCCTATCTGTCTTTCTTGATATTCAATAGCACTTTTTATAAAATCATCTTCTTCATTTTCATATATTAAGGATAAATTTTGTTTCTCCATTTCTTCCCTTTCTTTCCTTTTTTTTTATTTTTTCATTATGTGAAATTTCTATTTCTTCATCATCATATTGACCATAGCCATACATATCACGCTCAGAATCATCATCTATTTGTTGTACTTTTCGTTTACTTCTTAATTCAGTTTGAGATGAAAAAAAATCTTTATTATCTATGTAAGCTATTTCTTGTTCTCTTCTTATTTCTTCTATAAAACTATGCCGTTGCTTTTCATTATCAAACGAATTTTCTATATTCGAATTCTCTTCCATTAATATTTTTGCCATTTTTCCATTAGTCATTATCCATTCTTTTGTTATCTTTTCTTCCAATTCAGCAAATTTTTCCCTATTTTCTTCAAATCCTTGTTCTTCAGGGTTTTTTAATATTGTAAGTAATTCAGTAAGTTTTTCCCTAATTTTCTCTAATCTTCGTTCTTCAAGTTTTACTATCGGAAGTTCTAATTTAACAGGAACCCTAGTAGATTTTCTATAAATTTTGCCATCTGGGCCGTATTCTGCTTTTTCCACTACTATATATCCAGCATCTTTATTAATTTTATCTTTGCCTTCATATCTTTCTATATGTTTGTAATTTCCTTCTATAATTTCATCAGCTGAAACTCCAGTATTTTCTAGATAAATCTTTTTATCAAGATTATTACTTAAAATCATATTTACATTAGATTGTGCTATACGATCTGCTAATTTTGATATACAAAATGCCAAAGTACTACCGGTTGCAAGAGAAACTTTATCTTTGCTACGTTTTCGAGAATCAGTTTGTCCAAATTCTATCCTAACACTATTAGTATCGATATCTTCTTTTGGTATTTCTTCAATAAAAAGTTCACTAAGAAGAAACTTATAATATGGAACGGATTCAATACTATTGTCTTCACTTTGTTCAAGTGTTTTATAAAAATAGGTATTTTTAAAATAATTTTTATATGATTCATTTTTTGCTATATTTACCATTCTCTTCATAACTTCTTCTACATCAGATAATACTGTAGCTAAATAACTATAGTGTTGTACTTCTGAGTTATAATCGCTACTCATTGGCAATAAACTTGATACAAAATAAACTAAGTTTGTTTCTCCGTTAGGATCATTGTCTTCAACAAAAAGAATAGGAGCCTTTAAAATGTGGGTATTTTGCTCAACTTTTCCATCTGGATTATAGAAACGATAGTAATACTTAAATACATCTTCCTTATAAAAAGCATCTCCAACCTTTTTTACTATTTCTTTCTCTTCATCTGTCTTTTTTAACCTTTCTCTTTCTAATTTTTCTTTTAATTTTCCAATAAGTTCTTTAAAATGTTTTTTTATATCCGTTTCATCTTTAGACAAAATTATAGAGCTTAGTGTAGGAGTAAGTTGTTCTTCCATTTCTTGATCAATATAGGACAAGCCATCCTTTAGGTTTGTTTCTTTAAACAATTTATCTACAACCTCATTAGCTTTTTTGATACTTTCTTCTTTATTTTTTTTAATAATTTCGGTCATCTCACCCTCTATTTTTATGAATAACTAACATTATAGTAAACAACTAAAACTAATATTCAATTAAACCCCTAATCCAAACTTAAAAAACAACTTTTACTTTAAGGCTATTTTTGTAATTATTAGTAGCAACTATTAATAAATTACCGTTTTTATATATTATATATATTCAGATTAAAATAACTCTTAATAACAAAACAAATTTTAACATATCTAAACCAATTAATCCTAAATTCACCTTAAATATTTAAATTATATAGTAAATTTTCCAACTGATTTCCTAATTCTCTTTGAGCCCTTATCAGTTTTCCTCCAAGTGAACTGGTTTTTTCTTCTTCTATTACTGAACTTTGTCTTCTGATTTCTTTTATTTCATTTCGTAAAGCTTCAATATGATTTTTAACTTTTATTTCGCCCATTCTTATTCGTTCATCTTGATAACTAGTAGTACTTCTTATAAAGTCCTCCTCTTCAGACTTATCTATTAAAGATAATTTTTCTTTTTCTTCTTTTTCTCTCTGTTCTTTTTTTTGTCTTTGTATTTCTCTATTTTCCAGTAGTTTTTCTTTTCTTTCCTTTATTTTTTCTATTTCTTCATTATCTGATATTTCTATTTCATCATCAGATGATGCATAATCATATATAGAATACTTAGAATTATCTGTATCTCTTTCTACCAGTTCAATCTGAGACTGAATAAAATCTTTATCGTTCAAATAAGCTATCTCCTGCTCTCTTTTTATCTCCTCTATAAAATTATTTTGCTGTTCTTCACTAACAAATGAATTTTTTAAGCTTGAATTTTTTTCCATTAACATTCTAGATATCTTTCCGTTAGTCATTATCCATTCTTTCACTATTTTTTCTTTCAAACTATCAAGTTCTTCTTCAATTTCTGTAAGTCTTTGCTCTTCAAGTTTTAATATCATAAGTTTTAATTTAATAGGAACCATAATAGATTCTTTAGAAGCGTCACCATGTGGGCCACTACGTTCTATTTTCTTTAAGATTACATACCCAGCGTTTTCATTATCTTTACCTTCTCCATATCTTTCACTAATAGTTTTATAATTCCCACTTATAACCTCATCAATTGAAACACCCACATTTTCTAAATAAATTTTCTTCTCTGGAGTACCAGCTAATTCCATTTCTATATTATATTTAGCTATACGATCCAGTAATATTGGTAATTCTGACATAGACATAACACTATCTGTAGCAAAATAAACTTTATCTTTATCGCGTTTTATCAAAGTTTTATCACGTCTTCTAATATAAGAATCATTTTGTCCGAATTCTAATCTGATTTCATTTCTAAGAATAATATCTAAAGGTATCTCTTCAACCCAAAGCTCACTGAGAAACTTGTCATATGGAACATGTTTTTTTAATACAACTTCTTTAGTTTTACCATTTTCAATAATAATATCACCATTACATTCTTTAAATAATTCTTGACAATAGGTATTATCAATATTTAATTCTCCTGTACGCATAATAGCTTCTTTTATAATGCTCCATAAGATTCTAAATACTAAACTGCCTCTATCATCATAGTAATTTATTTTTAAATTATACTTGTTACTTCCATCACCTACTAGTACATTGTTTGGCATTCCATTGCTCCAAAGCACAGGGGCTTTAGGTTTTGACTTATCTTTTTGATTATAAGAATTTTCATCAACAAATGGCACATTTAATTTTTTTAATATTTCTATAAGTTTTTTAATATGTTTTTTTATTCCTGTTTTGTCTCTAGACAATATAATTAATTTCAAAGTTTCATTAACCTCTTCTCTTTCTTCTAATTTGTCTTTCGTGAGATTATCTAAAGTTAAAGGTGTATATGATGTTTTACATTTAATTAAAGAATCTATAACTTTATCAACTTTTCCATTAATTTCATCACTAACACTATCTGTCATCTCACCCTCTATTTTTATGAATAACTAACATTATAGTAAACAACCAAAACTAATATTCAATCAGAACCCTAATCCAAACTTAAAAAATAAACTCTTATTTTTATGACTATCAATAGAAGCTATTAATGAGAAGATTACTTTCATATTATCATCGATTTTAAAATTACTAGTCAACTTTAGAGAGTTTATACCCTTTCTAATTAGCAAATCCTTACTAATTTGGGCTATTCTTCTATTATGTCTAAAATACAAATAATTTTCATCTTTTATAAGGTACTTTACCATTATCTTATCATCAAAATTATCTTTCGGTTTATCATAGGAGTAGGAATAACCAACAGTAAAACTTGAATTTAAGCTAAATCTATAACTATAGTCTATACCATACTCCACATTATCTTTTATATTGTCATAAATATAATTCTGCTTGAAATATAAATTTAGCAAAGATTCTTTGAAATTTATTTCATAACCTAGAGTATATGTTTCGTATCTAAAAAAGGCCATATTTTGGCTTATGTAGAGTAGCTCATAATTGTCATTATTGATGCTATTATGTCTACTATAGTCAAATATTATTTTACTCTTAAAGACTACTGGGGTTTTAATTCTAAAATTAAAATTGTAATAATAATGATAAAATCTATCCGGTAATATTATCTCTCGTTTATTTGTTGCAATTATGTTATTGAATATATTTTCCATGTAATAATTGTTATTTATAACATTCTGAGCTATACTGGAACCAATAGAAATGTAGCTTAAAATATCAACTTCAGCTCCTATACCATAAGTTTCTTTTATTATATTGTTTGAACTCAAAACCATAAATGGTTCTAAACCTAGTCGTATAACCTTGTTGGCAGAACATTTTTGGGATAGAGTTGCCGCTAATATAGTTGTTATGGTGATAAAAACGCTAGCGCCTGATAAATTACTATTATTTCTGGACAAAATTAATATTTCTAACTAATACCTCCTACTAAAAATATAGTATACTTTTTATAAAAAAATAGAAACTAATACTAACCCCAACCTCGCTTTTTAAATTTTCTTAAATTCTTTAAAAGCCCTTGAAA
>CAPZCD010000046.1 GCA_948744995.1 uncultured Rickettsiales bacterium
CTATCAGCTAAAAATAAGGATGAAGTTGGGATGAAAAGCGAGGTTGGGGTTAATAATATTATTATTGTTATTCTTCTGTGGGTTCTGGCTAAAAGCTCCTGCTTTAGCTGCGCTATTCATAAAGTCAAATCCTCTGTTAATTCCGCTATTAATTCCACTGAATATATTACTCATTAAACTCATTGTTGCCTGAGCTGTAGCTATAGATTTCATATTATTAAGGTTAGTATTAACATTATTCTTAATTTCATTTAGTTTCATTTCTCCCTGTTGCTGTGTATGACTTATAACCTTAAAAGCTGTTCCCTGAGATATATCAACTCCTGCATTCATATATTGCATAGCCTGTTGGTTCATTTGTTGTCTTACTTGGGCTCCTATTTGCTGATACAATGGAATAGACTGATTAACCAATTGAGTGGATTTAATAGCTGCTTCGCTCGCCTGTTGATAGTAGTTACTTTTAGCTTGAAAGTAGTTGACAAATCCACTAGAGATATCATTGAATATATTGCCTACCATTTGGTGAGTGTTAATAGTTTGTAGATCCTTAGTACTTATATTATAGAGATCACTAGGCATATTCACCTCCATCATCTTCGGATAATAATTCATTTCTAAGACTGTCAAAGAATAGATTTACATTATTCTCTTGTTTCTTATCTATATCCCCTATGATTTCACCTATCTCTCTCAGGTCTTTTATGTTTCCATTCTCAATAGCTTTATCTACCACCGATAAGGCTAATAGTTCTTTTTTAGTTATGAGGATAGGTTTACCATTCTTATCTTTCTTTAGTTGTCCCGTATCTTTATCTTTTAGTACTACACATATGGATAACTCTCCTCTTAATATATCCTTAAAGTTCTTTAGCTTCTCATTCTTAGCTCTTCTGGTTTCAAGGGCTTTATCTCTTATGTTCTTTAGTCTTATGGGGTCAAGTTCTTTTAGTTCTTCTAGATAAGGTTTATTGGTTTGTTGTCTCATATATTTATCATTCCTCCTTTATGGCTTTTTGTTTAGTTAAGAGTTCCCATCGGTCAATGATGACGTTACAATAGTATTCATCCAATTCGGACATATAGCAATTTCTTCCCATTCGTTCACAAGCTATAAGAGTTGATCCGCTACCTCCAAATATATCAAGTATTATATCTGTTTCATTAGGACTACTGTTTTTTATAGCTCTAGCTATTAGGCTGGTGGGTTTTATGGTAGGGTGTAGCTGTGATATGGATTTATTTATATTATCTTTTTCTTGCTTTCTAAAGGTTGAGCTGCAGCTTTTAGGTGCTTCCCAAACATTGCTTTCGGTCTTATCATAAAATCTTATGGTTTCCTGGTCTGTGTAGAATAGTATTAACTCATATTGTGGTCTATAGCCCCAACCCAAACCTGGCAAGTCTTTAACCCAATAGAATATATTACTTTTACTTTCGTTAAAGTATTTATTTGCTGTTAGTTTAAAGGGTACAATACATTTATCATTACAACAAATATAAATATGAGCTTCTTTATTTATGTTATCTTTTATTATCTTAAATGATTTATCCAGGAATTTATTAAATTCTTCTTCGGATAAATTATCATTATCTATAGACATTTTTGTAACAACACTAGATATATTAACATTATAGGGTGGGTCGGTAAATACCATATCCGCTTTTTTATTTCCCATTAGTTTTTTTATGTTATCCTTATTTAGACTATCGCCGCATATTAGTCTATGTTCTAAATTTCCATTTCTTAATATTCATAATTTTGACTAGCGCTAATTCTTAACATCGCAGGTCTAGAACTCAAATTATTTAATCTAGTTTCAACAACATTAACAGCCTTATTATTTTTACTTGTAAACAGGACTTTTTGTCCATTCCACATAGCATTTACCAATAAATTTGTGACTGTCTGTGATTTTCCTGTTCCAGGAGGGCCAGAAACGACTGTTATATCTGACTTTAAAGAAATATCAACTACTAGTCTCTGTTCTAAATTTAATGATAAAACTTCTAATATATTGTTGATTGAATTCCCATTAATCTTGCTTATATTGTTATTCGAATTTATCCAATTGTACAAAGCGGTTTTTTCATAATCTTTGATAGTTAATTTAGACAGCATAGATAACTCATGTTCTAGCCCAACAGTAAAATGGGGTTTTTCTTTTACAACTACAATTGCTCTATTATATATTCCATCATCAACTAAAGTTTGTATTGATGGTTCACTTATAATTTCATTAGGATTTATATTATCTTTCCAAATCCATTGTTTTAATTGTTGTAATCTAGCAACTAATTCATCTAATTCTATAATGTTATCAGCTATATTAAAGCCTAATTGCTCCTCTAATTCTACCATTTCATATGTAATATTATCTTCCGAACTTTGAGTACTATATTGTTTTATAATTTCTCTATTTATAGAGGGAACATTGGAAACATTTATTTCACCTATAATGTATTCTATGGGAAATAGCAATACAGGAATAACTTTAAAATATAAATCATTATTCTTAGATGAATATATTTTTTTTATCATTACTGGATAGCCAACATATGCAACTACATTTTTATTAGGACCAGACATTTTTTTATGTAAAAATTCTAAAGCTTGATTATTTTTTTTGTCACTGAGATTTAAATTTTTTAATTCTGCATATTTTAAAGAATATTTACTTATGAGAAATTCTGAAACGCTATTGTTATTTTCAATATTTAAGCAATTTAAATAATATTTGCATAAATTTGATAATGATTCATCTGCATTTTCTACTTTTGTAATATTAGGATTTTTTTGTGTTTTAAGGTACCATTTATATGTTGTATCTTGATAACATACATCTTTAAGTTCATTCGTTAAAATTTTTACAATACTATCTTTATTAAGATTGAGTCTTTGTGCTATTTCTGAAGCTTTTATGCCATTACTTTGTCCTAACAATGTTAAGATACTTTGTTGTAGTTGTGATGACATATTAATAACCCTCTATTTTTTATGCAAAAAAATAATGTTTTTTTCATTAAAATCAATATAAATTGTTTATAATATTAGATATTATAACTTAAATGGTTTATTTTTAAGCAAAAAACCAAATTATCTATATAAAATGCCAACAATGCTGTCATTATTATATAATATATTGAAATGCATTAATAGTTCTATCCATAAAAGATAAAAATAAACCGTTTAAGTCATAGTACCTAGTATAATAATAAGACCTTATTAATATCAGATTACTTTTAATTTTTCTTTTTAAATTTCTATTTTTTAATTATTCTTTAGGGCAGGGGGGATTTAGCCTTTTCTAATGATTTTGTTATATTACTGTGAAATGTATAATTGACACAGACCATTAAAATTGACAGGATAATTTAGAGAAAAAAATCTATTTTATCTTATCAGCAGTAATACCACTTTTTTATTGAAATTATAAATATTAATTCTTATACTATCCGTTGTAATAAATTGTTGATTTTATTAGTAAGCCACATTAGCTCAGCTGGTAGAGCAACTGATTTGTAATCAGTAGGTCGGGGGTTCGAGTCCCTTTTGTGGCACCATTTATTTTTTAATGGTATTATCTAATAATATATATTATGGAACTTTTTTTACAGACTTTGTTAAAAGCACATAAAAGAAGTTACATAAATTGTTTTTATTAACTGAGACTTAATTATAAAATAAAAGGAGTAAAAAAAGTGACCAAAGTTATTTCTGGTAATTGGAAAATGAATGGATCTCGCAAAGAGATTAAGAAATGGTTCCAAAACTTTTTCAAAAAGACTGAAATTTTTGAAAAAACAAATCATAGAGATGTTCCTGATATATTACTTATATGTGTACCATCAGCTTATTTGTCGTTTGCAAAGCAAGTTGCGGCAGGACATAATAAAGACACAGAGGACTTTAAGATACTCATAGGTGCACAGGACTGTCATTATGAAGAAAAAGGTGCTTACACTGGAAATATAAGTTGTAACACCTTGAACGAATTTGCTATAGATTACACTATAGTCGGTCATTCAGAAAGAAGACAGTACGAAAAGGAAACTAACGAAATAGTTTCAAAAAAGGCAGCTACGGCTATAAATCATGGTATAACACCTATAATATGCGTTGGAGAACCGTTAGATGTGCGAGAATCAGGAAAACACCTGGAATTTATAGCTAAACAGGTATTTGAATCAACGGAAGGTGTTGATATTGAGAAATCTATAATAGCATATGAGCCGGTTTGGGCTATAGGAACAGGAAAAGTACCTACTCCAGATGAAATAGAAGAAATGAACTCATATATAAAAAAGGTTTTATCTAAGAAAAGTGAGCTGCAGGAAGATGAGATAACGGTTCTCTATGGTGGTTCTGTTAGAGCTTCCAATTGTACCGAAATAACAAGACTAGACCCCGTTGATGGCCTTCTGGTTGGAGGTGCGAGCTTAAATGGAAATGAATTTTTTGATATAGTTGTTAAGTCAATGTAGAGAGAGACCGTCCACAAAACATATTACAAATAAAAAAGACCTAAATAATCCTGTTGTGAGTAAGAGATTTTGGTAACAATGTTTTTCTAGCTTAAATCTAAACACAAAATTTGTGTTTAGATTATGGGCTTCTTATGTAAGAAGAATACAATTGACTTTTAATAATTTATTACAGGTAGGATCGTTGTGCTATAAAACAAATGCATAATTATTCATAAGTTTATGACGGAAAGTATTAAGATAATGTTACTATCAAATTATAAACAGTGAGTATCATCAGGTAAATTTTGACTTTAGTCCCTACTTTTTGGTTATATATCTGCTTTAATTAATGTTACCCCAATTTCGCTTTTTCTAACTTAAGAATATACTAAAAATATGAACAAATATACCTTTTCAAGATAAAAAATATGACAACTTTTATTAAAGTTTACAAATATTTACCACTAAATAAGTATAATTTTATATATTTAGAATTTTAAAGATGTTTTCAAGAAATAGGAACTAGAGCCATCATTTTATGCTGTAATATAACTCTTATGATTGATAGTTTCTATAGGTAATTATATATTTTATGTACTACACAAAGACCCAAAAGTAACGTCACTTCTAACTTTACATATATTATTTCTCAAAACAGTATATCTCACTGTTATTATTTTTATATTTTATATTGTACTTAATAATTATTACTGGACCTTATTTTATTGATTTTACTTTTTTAGAAACATTCTTAAGTTTCCTAATAGCCGTATTTTTCTTATAAACCTTCTTAGAAACTCCTTTCATGAGTTCTGACTCAAACTCCACAAACTTAACCCTAGCCAATTCTTTATCGCCACTAGCTATCGCACTTTCAACCGCCCTCAAAAAGGTTCTTATTCTACTTTTTCTCGATTTATTAATAGCTGTTCTTCTAGATGTTACTCTAATATTTTTTTTTGTTGTTAAGGTATGCGCCATTTTGTTTTTTTATTTTAATAATAGTTAATGGTTGGATTATAATTTAGTATTTTTAATAAAGCAAGAAAATTTTGTAATACTTAGAATTAATTGAAATTAACCATTTTGTAATAAAAATTTTTCAACTAAAACTAATACTTTCTTAATTTTTTACTTTAAAAGTATTATATTAAATACAATTACTGAATTTATTAATTTATCTAATAATATTATATTTTACTTTTAAAGTAATACTTTACATAATATAATATTTAATATATTACTTTAAATGTAGATTTCGTAAAAAATAAATAATTTAGCAAAAACTGGCTATTATATTTAATCTTTTACTTTAAAAGTATTAGATTATACTATTTTTTCACAAATTATTTTTGTAAAATAATTATCTAAGTTATCTACATATTTTATGTCATAAATTGAGTTTTTATGGATAAATCTCATATTATTATCAATATTGTTAAATTTTCTAACTGTTATGGTATGAGTGGCTTTTACTTCTAGTATATTGAAGGTTGTATTGGTAGCATTTGAAATTATTTCTATATTACCCCATAAATCTTTTATTTTTCTCCATTCCGAGAGAAACCCACCTACCCCATCGGCTACTTTTACCAGTTCTTGCAGTTCAAGTTTTTTATTTAAATGATTTATTATATTATTTTTCATGATAATTATAATCTTTTACTCTTATATTGTTTATAAATATTATAAGATGCTCTAGGAATTGGTGAGTATCCTAATTTATCTTCAAAGATTTTAGCGGTATGGAATAGGATTCCTTGTTTTATATCTTCAGCTATATTTTCTTCGCAAGCGTTATATATTATGTCAATTCTATAAAAGTTGCCAGGTTTATTTTTGAATGTGATTTTATCACTTACTCTATCTAAATTATAATTATCTGTATTAAGTAATTTTTCCTCATTATTATTTGTTATAATCTTAATATTTTCTATATTTATAACTGGCCCATATAATAATTTTATGTTATTTTCTATTGCGCTGTAGAAAGAGTATTGATATTTCTTTTTTAAAATGCTTCTGCCGATGCTGAGCTCACATTGTTTTATAGCTGTTTTAAATGTTCTTAAAATTAGAGCATCTTCATCGTCATAATCTACCTTAAGAAATAGCTTTATATCTTCTAGATCTATTGGTAAATTGTCACCCTCCTCTAAAATCTTTATTATTGCCATATTGTGCTTGAATTTTGTTAATAAATAGATTATCCTCTTCCTATTAGTATAACTTTCATAATTATTTGAGGAAGTTCAAAAAATTCTGTTTTTTATTTATTATATTTTTGACTAGCAAAGCATTAGCCTATTTAATTCCCGAAGAAGAAATAAGGGAAATGGAGACTATAGATCATGAAATTTGCCTATCAAAAGGACTGGAAATTACTGATAATTATAGTAGGAGAATGTATTGGTCATGTCGATTAAATTTAATAAATGAGAGAATAAAAAAAACCAATAGAAGCAATGGTAAAAATAAATTTTATATTACGGAGTTGAAGAGGGTAAAAAATGTTATAAAAAATTACCTGCAAAAAATACAAAGTGATATAGATTATAGTGGTAATTATGATAAAGAACGTGATAAAATAGTTATTTTACAAAAGAAAGATGCATATTATTATAATCTTTTACATTTTGGTAGAATGGACTATGACGTAGAAATGGTGAATACTGAACCGGAAATTAATGAAATTATCAGAGTGAGAGATATCATGACTAAAAAAAATGAAAAAGAAAAGTTAAGGCAAGATCTGAAAAAATTTCCAGAATGTGTGGTTTATGATGTTGGTAGTGATGAATTTAATAAATGTTTTGAATTTAAAAATAGTGTTGAACAATGTAGATTAATGGCTGAGGAAAAAATAAAGAAGAGGGCTATGGAGGATAAATTTTACTGTAAGGAAAAAGCAATTGAAAAATATCCCGATCATCTGGCCTTGTATAATAGCGAGTATGAAGAGTTGAGAAGTATGAAACGCGATGAGTTTGCAATTGATAGGGATAAGGATGAAGCTATACGACGCAGATTGTTGGAGTTGAATAATTTAATGTCAGGACCTAGATTATCCGCGCCACAATTGATTGATTTGAGAAAATATGAAGAGGAAAAATGTTTGATGGATAAGCAGCTTGAAAATAACATGTCGAAAATTTTATTACTTGGAGAATGCGAAAATATGATTTCATCTGCAAATAAAACTGATAATAACAATAAAAACGATACAAAGTAAATATAAAATATGAAAATAGTGTTTATGGGAACGCCAGAATTTGCAATTCCCGCCTTTAATGAATTAATCAATAGTAATCACGAGATTATAGCTGTTTATACTCGACAATCTAAACGATGTGGCAGAGGGCAAAAAATCAAGAATACTCCAATATATGAGCTAGCTATAAAAAATAATATACCTGTTTTTACACCAAAAACTTTCAAAAACGGCAAAAATATTGACGATTTGATAGCTCTAAAACCGGATTTAATTGTTGTGGTAGCCTATGGATTAATTTTGACAAAAGAACTTTTAGAAATACCAAAGTATGGTTGCATAAATATTCACCCTTCCCTATTGCCTAGATGGCGTGGTTGCGCTCCGCTGGAAAGATGTTTAATGTCAGACGATACTGAAACTGGAGTATGTATAATGATGATTGATGAAGGGCTGGATGATGGTGATATAATATCAACCTATAAAACTAAAATAACCAAAGAAACAGATATAGTTTTATTAAAGGAAGAATTATCAAATGCCGGGGCTAAAATGCTTTTGAATGTTGTTGACGAAATTGATAAAAATAATGGTATCATAAAAACTATAAAACAAGCAGAAAATGGTATAACTATAGCAGGAAAAATAACAAATGACGATGCTATAATAGATTGGAATAATGACAGTGTGATAAAAATACATAAAAAAATCATGGCTCTTAACGATTCCATAGGGGTACATGTGGTACATAATGGCAACATCATAAAAATTCTAAAAAGTGATTATTTGCTTAATAATAATCTATCGGACACAATTGGAACTATAGTTGATAAAAATTTCTCAATAGTTTGTAGGGGTGGAATTTTGAAGCCGCTAATTCTACAAAAGGAAGGTAAAAAACCAACCGGTATTAAGGATTTTGTTAATGGCTATAGGTTTGATGTTGGAGATTGTATAAAGATTGATTAATTTTTTTATTAACTTACACTCTCATTACTTATTATTAATTTAACCCCAACCTCGCTTTTCATCCCAACTTCATCCTTATTTTTAGCTGATAGG
>CAPZCD010000047.1 GCA_948744995.1 uncultured Rickettsiales bacterium
TAAAGATTGGTTTAGAGTGAAGAGTTTAAAAGTCAAGAAATAGAGAGATGTCCCTGCTACCAAGACCACTTTTGGTACTGCCCACCACTTTCACTTAATCTTTAAACATTTATGATAAAATCGTATTTATATTAACCTTAGCACTGCTTTTTCTTACTAAGATACATTAAAAAATATGAATAAATAACTCTTCAATATCAATTTGAAAAAATATAAACAAGTTTTATAATGAGTATTTTAAAGATAAAGAGAAAGTGGTAGTCAGTCCCTTCTCTTTAAATTGTTTCTTGCAAATAGAACTTCATTAACTATTCTTTTTAATTTTGTTTCTGTATTTGATTCTGCTATTTTATTCCTGAAATTTTTTAGAAAACTAGAGCAAGCGTCACATGCATATTTTATATTTCAATATATAAATAACACATAAATTACATACTACTAACTTAGTCATAAATCCAATCAACCGGCCTAAGATGCTTATAAAAAAATCTTTTTATAGGATTTTTTTCAGGCCAAAAGCCATTTTTTACATCTTCAGCTTTTGGTAATCCATGAAAACATATAACTTTTGCTCCAACTGGTATTTTAGCCATTATAAACCTCCTAGCAAATGGTAAAAAAGGACTAGGTAAACAATGAACTTTAAAACTTCTACACCATTTTTTCGGCCAAAAGTTTAGTTTACCATATTTTTCAATGACTTTATCAGATAAATATTCTTGTGAAGCTGAACCAAATTTTTTATAAACACTGGCATAATTTGCTTCAAAATAATCTTTAACAAATCCAAGCGTTCCTACAACCCAAGAATAGCAGGAAGATTGCCCTATTTTATTTGATAAATGATTCCAATCTTTTATTATGAAAAATTCGTCATTTTTTGGCAGATCAAAAAAACAATCAATATTATCAACTATAACAGAATCAAGATCAAAATATAATACCCTCTGCCCCTTTAAACCACCCAAATTATCATCACAAAGCCCAGCTTCTTTTAGATAAATTTGACAACCTATATCACAGACATGTTTTAAATTCAGCATAGGCTTTACTATTATTCTATCATCTAATCCTTTCGAATCATCGGTAAAACAATAAAAATCTACTTTATAACTTGTGTTTTTAATTATATTAGCATATAACTTATTCACATCGTTACTGGAATAATTTGTTCCCCATTTTACACAAACAATGTTTTTCTTATTATCTGATGGCACTACACTCTCGTTTAATATTTTCTTAATTATCAGTTAATTTATTATATTTATCAATAGAATTTTTGTACCTCATCTTATTTTATAAAATAGAATTATTATTTAACAAATTATTTAACTATTAAATTTATCCTCTGAGACCTTTTTATCTAGACATACAATCCTAAGACAGATAGTTGAATTACAGTACTACTTAGAAATTGTAACGAAATTCTGTCTATATTAATATACTACGATTCGACTCGAAAATATACTATAAAACTCTAAAATTATCTTTACGAACTAAACTACTCCGATACATAAATAAACTATTACTAATAAAAGTATAAATATCTTCTTGTAGTCTATACTCATAAAAATCCATAACACTCACCTACTGTAGATTATAGCAAATAACTTTTATTATGCAAGTATCAAAAATTTCTCCCAAATATTTTCTATGTAACACTGTTGACAACACTCCAAATTCAATTACCATAATCAACGCAAATTCAATTATTTCACTATGACAGAGTTTAAATTAGAGATTAGAGAAGATTTATTAGATTTTAACAAAAACGGATTGGCAAGACGAGGTATTTTACATACAGCGCACGGAGATATAAACACCCCCGCTTTCATGCCAGTAGCGACCATAGCTGCTATGAAAGCCATGCATTTTAGCCAATTAATAAAGTGCGGAGCAGAGATAATATTATCAAACACCTATCATCTGATGCTACAGGATAGGTACAAAATAATTGCTGAAATGGGTGGTTTACATAAATTTATGAACTGGTCAAAGCCAATTTTAACCGATTGTGGCGGATTCCAAGCGATGTCGCTAAGTAAACTAAATAAAATAAAGGAGGACGGGGTACATTTTTCATGCCATTTAAGTGGTAAAAAATACAATCTAACTCCCGAATTTTCAATGGAAATACAACGCATGCTAGATAGCACCATAACCATGGCCCTAGATGAATGTGTTAGACAACCAGCCGATTACAAATATACTAAAAAAGCAATGGAAAGATCATTAAGATGGGCAAAAAGAAGTAAAGAGGCTTTTACTAAAAGACTAGGCTATGCCTTATATGGTATAGTTCAAGGTGGAGCTGATAAAGAATTACGTGAAAAATCCATAAGTGGTTTAAAGGAAATAGACTTTGATGGCTATGCCATAGGTGGCGATCTATCAATAAATGATGGCTGGGAACTTATGTTTAGTGTTTTAGATTATCTAACGCCGTGGATGCCAAACGACAAACCAAGATATCTTATGGGTGTTGGAAAACCTATAGATATAGTTGGTTCCGTTCTCAGGGGTGTGGATCAATTTGATTGTGTTTTGCCTGCTAGAAGTGGTAGAAATGGTCAAGCTTTCGTTAGGGGTGGTACACTAAATATACGAAATTCAAAGTACACTTATGATAAAGAACCACTTGATAGGAAATGTAATTGTACAGCTTGTCAACAGCATACAAGGGCTTATATTCACCATCTTTTTAAGGCGGATGAGATACTGGGCGCTATGCTTCTTACGGAACATAATATTATGTACTATCAGGATCTCATGCGAGGTATAAGAAAACATATAGAAAATAAAAGCTATAGGGAATTTGTTGGTGAATTTATGAAGGATGGGGCGGTAGAGTGGTATTAGTTGTTTTTTTGATTTTTATTAGTTTCATTTATAATATTTTCTATTAGGTCAACTACTCTTTCTGATGCGCGTCCATCCTCCATACAACCTTTAGATTTTATGAAATCTTCAACATCTTTTTCATACTTTTCTATATCAAAGTTTTTTATGTTTTTTATCAATTCATCAGTATTTCTAGCTATTGGGAATGGTGTTTCTTCAAGTGGATAATAGAAACCACGGTCATTGTTATATTTTTCAATATCGGTTGCAAATATAAAACCAGGTTTTTTCGATAACATAAAATCAAAAATACAACTGGAATAATCAGTAATTGTCATATCCGCTACATGCGATTATATATTATAAAAAAGGTTAGGGATTAAATCTGTCTCAATACTTTAAAAAACTCTTTGTTATTCCTAAGCCTAAAAAAGACACTGTTTCCAGTGTCTCTCTAATAATAAATAAAGGAAAAAATTAATTAATATATTTTCTCAATAAAAAATATACCTTGTGGAGTCATTATGAAATGATATAATAACAACTTACACACCACTATCATAATAACACAATCGTGCATTGTCAAGACATTAATAAAATTGAATTATTTTTTCTGTATATCCTATTGGTAAACATTAATTTATCTAAAATAGAGCGAATTATCAAATAATTATGATTATTATGTTTAAAAAATAGCTGAATTTGAGAATTTATCTCCCAAATAAAATTTTTTAACTTCTTCATTATTTATAATTTCATCCTTAGAACCGGATGCCAAAATTCTACCATTATGAACTATATAGGCTCTATCAACCGTCAGCAAAGTTTCCCTAACATTATGATCAGTTATCAAAATACCTATTCCCATATTCTTCAACTTTACTATAATATTAGCTATATCGCTTACCGCTATTGGATCTATACCTGCGAACGGTTCATCAAGTAATATAAAAGATGGATTTGTTGCAAGAGCTCTAGCTATTTCTACACGTCTTCTTTCACCACCAGATAGCGACATTGCCATTGATTTTTTTAGATGTGTTATTGAAAATTCGTTCAATAATTCATCCAATTTCTTTAATCTTTTACGTTTATTTTTTTCGGATATTTCAAGGATTGAGTATATATTATCAGCTACCGTCATTCCCCTAAAAATAGAAGTTTCTTGCGGTAAGTAACTTATTCCTATCATAGCCCTTTTATACATTGGAATATTTGTAATATCGCGTTCATCTAAGTATATTTTCCCATCGGTAACACCTACTAGTCCGACAATCATGTAAAAAGTTGTAGTTTTTCCAGCACCATTTGGACCTAATAGACCAACTATCTCTCCTTGTCTTAGCTTTAGGCTAACATCTTCAACTACAACCTTATTGCCGTAGGCTTTTTTCACGTTTTCAACACTTATAATTCTACTTTCCGATATCATATTCATCCTTAATTTTATTAATATCATCTAAAATAATTATGACTCTTTTTTTATCTTTTTCTTGTTTTTTTATATCATCCATTTTTGTGTCGTCCGTGAGGATGTTATAGGTCAGTTTATTTCCTAATGCAATAACATCATCATTATTCATCACAACATTGTCCTCTATTGTTATCAAATAGTTGACAAGATTATAATTTCCTCTATCTCCAGTCACAATCATTTTACCATTATTAAATTTAACATTTCCATAAGCATATATGTCTTTTATTTTTACACTTTTATCAGATGTTAGTTTTTCATCGTATTTAACTGACATTCTATCGGATTGTATTGTAATTTCGCCATTTCTATAGATGACATTACCATAAAAAAAAGCTACTTTTTTTCTATCTTTCAAAACTATTTTATCGGCTTCTATAGTCATTTTACTCTTTTTATTTGTAACTTTACCATTACCATAACAAAAATTTGTAGATACTATAAAAATTATTATTAATGTTCTAAGCATCCGTTAACCTATATATTTCCTTAACAATTCTGGCTGATGACGAATTATTGCCATTAAAACCAAGTTTTTCCAAAACTTTAATACCTGTTGATATTTGTTCAAGTCTTAGCTGCTTATTTTCTAACATATTTGATACGGAGTTAAATATATTGGCCGAATTACATCTATTGAGTATCAACTCCGGAATAACTTCTTTAGCAGAAATGATATTGATCAAATTTGCAAATTTTATATTTGAAAAATATCTTAATATTCTAACAATAAAATTTGTTATACCATTAAATTTATATATAACCACCATAGGTGTTGAACTGGCAGCGATTTCTAATGTGTTTGTTCCAGACTTGGCTATAGCTAGTACCGAATCCTCCAATGAGTTGTTCTTATCGCTTTGTTTAATGAGTATTTTAGTATTCTTAATACCACTAGCTCTGATAGCTTTAGATACCATATCATAGGTGTCTTCCGTTACCAAAAAATTATAGGTAAAATCACCATATTTTTTATTTAGCATAGCTATTGATTTTAAAATTATCGGTAGAAGTTTTTTTACCTCATTGACTCTACTACCAGCTGTTACCGATATAATTTTAGAATCTTCTTTATAGCTAACCAATCCGCTATTGAAGCTATATTCTAATGAATCCTTATCAAAAATTGGATGGCCAACAAAAATTGTTTTTAAACCATATTTTTCAAAATATGGTGGTTCAAATGGCAATATGCAGAATAGTCGATCATATATTTTTGAAATTTTTTTGGTTCTACCTTTTCGATAAGCCCAAACACTTGGAGCTACAAAATGTATTTTTTTTATTCGGTTTTCTTTATCGAGTTTTTTAACTTTTTCCATAACTCGAAAGCAAAAACTAGGGGAATCTATAGTTAATACTATGTCCTGCTTGGTCTTGACTATATATTTTGCTGTATCATTTATCAGTTGTAATAGCTTAAAAGCTCTTGGCAATATCTCAAAAAAACCCATAATGGATAGCTCCTTTATGGGAAATCTGCTTTTTAGACCGGTAGCTTCCATTAGGCTACCTCCTATTCCTTCAATGGTAAATTTTTCTTTATCGATTTTGGCTAGAATCTTTGAACCAAGAAGGTCTCCGGATTTTTCGCCGGCAATAATAAATAACTTTTTTTTCATGTTTTAATTTGTTTGTATATATTTATATATTAACATAATATATTGTACTGTACTATCATATTTAATGTTTTTATATATTAACACTTCTTTTAAAAGTCTGTAAATATTTAAACAGATTTATTTTTATTTCATAGTGTTATTATCTTGATATTATAAGGTTATATTATTCTATTTCTTCATGTTAAATGATAATATTTTGTTTGGTTTTATAAACTGATTTAGTTTGATTTTCTTTATAAAATCTTAGTATAAAATAATTTTGGTTTTGTTTTTTAAATTAAAGTTTTTTGTTTTTTTATAAGATAAAATTTCTGCACTAAAACCTTATAAGTAATATATGATTTATAGACAAAATCTGTACTTCAAAATAACAATCTTTAAAACAAGAAAATACCACTAAGACTAGAATAAAAATTATGTAAAAAATAAGGAGGAATTAAATCAATAATTAAACTATACTTCTACTATTATTACTTTCAACAAATAATTTTTGGTTAGTTTGTTATAGTCCTCGTGTTATTGTTTTATTATCTTTTAATATGTTTTCCTCATTGTTAGAAGTTTTCCTAAATTCTTGTCTAAATTGCTGTTCATTTGAAGATTCTTCTATTTTTGATAATACAGATTTTTTTGTATTAATATCTATTGTATTAGAAGTACTACTAGAGATATTATTTTTTATTTTTTCAATATTTTTTATTTCTCTTTTTAGTCTTGTTTTTTTAAAAATATTTTTGGTATTCTCTATTTCTTGATTTTTACAATTTTTAAATTCATTACATAGTTTATTTGCTAATTCTTTCTTTTTAGAAGGATCAATATTTTCTCTACTACTAATGTTTTCTATAGTTGATTTAAATATATCAGATGTTAAGAATTTATGTTCTTCAGTCTTTTTGGAAAAATTCCATATAAGATCATTATTATAGCCTTTTAACAACATTTCAGTTGATAAATTAGAGATATTTTTATTATTCAGTTCTTTTTGCGGTTTTTTAAAAAATTCTTCACATATATAAGTATATTTATCTCCAGAAAATAATAAATCATTTGTGTCTATTTTGGCGGTCTCTTGGATTAATTCATCAGTACTTAAATTTACTAAATATTTTCTATATTTTTCAACAAAACTTTGGTGTATAGGGGTATCCTTTATGTTTTCTTCTATTATATTTTTATAACATTCTATAAATATTTCAGGATTTAATTCATATAATATATCTATAGCCTCTTTAAATTCTGCCAAAAAGAATCCGCCATTAAGTTTAGGATTTATAATATCATTTTCAAAAGATTTCAAGAATGATTCTATTAATTTTTTTTGGTCATCTGTCTTTATAAAAATTTCATTAAGTTTATTCGAACTGTTTAGTTCAGTTATCATGTTAGTTTTTGCATAAATATCTATGACTTCTCCACTGTTCACTAATTTGCTATCAAGCTCACTGGTATTGAAATCTGGTATATTTTTAGAAATACAATCACAATAAGTAAAAAAATCGTTCGGTTCTTCAATACAATTTATAAGTGGTCTTAATGGATTAAGCATTGGGCCAATTTGCATATTTAATTTATTACCTCTATTTAACATATCAAATGCTATTGATATATAATTGTCAGCTATTTTGCCAATTGGTTTTTTTTCTTCTTTGGTTTTAGCTAGTATATCACTCAATCTTGTAACACATTCGTTATACATTTCTTTACTATTTATATCTCTACCTAATATTAAAACTGGTAAAACGCGAGACTCAAAAGAAAGGCCATTATATTCATTACTCTCAAAAAACGACTTATATTCGTTTTTGTATCTATCTCTCAATGCGCTGAGAGTTATACTTTTAAGTGTATCGGGTATACCTTCCATTAACACTAATTCGTTTATTAATTTATGGATATTTGCTTCGCTATTACTATCTTCAATTCTAGTGGAAACTCCGGAGTTAATTAATGAAGGAATAAAACCTGTTGCACCAGTTAATGCTTTATTATTAATACCAAATCTTCCATTTTCGTCTAAAATCAGATTCAAGTTTTTAATATAACCATTAATTAGTTCTAAAGTATCTTTCAAATCATATTTTTGAGTAGACATTATCACTTGTAATGCTTTTAATCTTTTTTCGTCTTCTGAAGCAATAATTTCTCCATTTAGTTCTTTAGTTTTGATATCTGAACAGAAATTTATAAAATAATCTTTAATTTTATTCTGTACTTGTGTCAGATCATCTTCATTTATGACTATGTCTGGATCATCTAAATTAATTTCGTCACCTTCACTATTAACGGCTAATAGAGAACAACCATTATCCCTTACTTCAAAAACTATATAAAGATTATCAGTAAATTTAGAATATAATCTCTGTTTACTGTTTACTTCCACTATATCAACTTCTTTATTGAAATCTTCTAAGTTTTTAATAACTTCTAAATTCTTTTCTAGAATAAATTTTGATGTTTCACTTTGCTCTGTCACTTCAATCCTTTGGTTTTTTAAAGTTCTGCTAAGTAGCATACTTACAAAAATATTATTTTCAATAGTAAAAAACATATTAGGGACATCTCTCCACTCTCTCCCCCTTAAACTCTTCACTTTAAACTAATCTTCAGTTAAGAACAATAACCTGAAATTCTTTTGGTTCATTTTATCTATAGTTTTAGGTAATCTATGAATAGAATAAACAAAAATAAAAATATGAATACTAATAACATTATAAATAT
>CAPZCD010000048.1 GCA_948744995.1 uncultured Rickettsiales bacterium
TATCAGCTAAAAATAAGGATGAAGTTGGGATGAAAAGCGAGGTTGGGGTTATATTTAATTCCATATTACAAAATTTGGAACAATTACTAATCACCTACTCCTTCTCTTAATATTTTCAAGCATCATTTTAGCCAAATGGAATTCAGTTTCCTTTATAGAATTTCCAGTATAGGTTATAGCTTCACAATTTGGTACAGTTAATTCAATAGTAAACAAATCTGCCTCAGAGCTTAACAAGTTATAGACAGGTAATGTTTTAAAATATTTCTGAGTCCATTCCTGTAGCTCAGTTTTTGGATCAATTGGTACATTATCCGTCCACTCATCAAATCGAGACCAAATTTCCAACACAAATTTCTGTGCCGTTGCAAAATCAGAATCTAAAAAAATAGCGCCTATTATTGCTTCCAAAACATTTTCGAGATTATTAATATTATCCCTACCACCACAATGCTCCTCACCTTTACTTAATATCATAAAACTGCCAATATTAAGTCCTTTAGCTATAGACGATATGGTTTGTTTCGAAACCAAAAAGGCTTTTCGTTTAGAAAGTTGTCCTTCAGTTTCATTTTTATATCTTTTTATGAGATAATCTATAATTATGCATGACAATACAGAGTCTCCCAAAAATTCCAGCCGTTCATAATTAAATTTTTTTTGATTTTTATATTGAGACATACTTGGATGGGTTAGTGCTTCTTCCAATAGTTTCTTTTCCTTAAAATTATATCCTATTATTTTTTCCAGTTCTTCAAACATATTTTAAAAATTGTCTTTTATATGGTTATAGATAAATAAAATGTCCTCCCAAAAATCCTTTTTCTTAGCCCCATTTTTTAGCAAAAGATATGGAGAATATGTTGCAGTGGACTTTATTTTACCTTCCAGATAACAGTTAGTATATTCAAGTATCTTACCACGTATATTAAAAATGGTCTTATTATCTTCTAAAAATGTTGATACACCATAACTACCACAAAATACTATAAATTTTGGCTTTATTATACCTATTATTTTTTCAATTAACGGTTTGCAATAGTTTAGTTCTTCTTTTATTGGTTGTCTTCCGCCTGGTAGTCTCCAGAAAAATAAGTTTAAAAAACAAACATCCTCTTTTTTTCTAAAAACAGAATTCAATACGCTATTTAGTAATTTTTCACTACTACCACCAAAAATTTTACTACAATTATCATCTTCGGTATTTGGCATATCATTAATTACCAGCAACTGCGAATTAATATCTCCATCTAGCACTATAGTGCTATTGGCAGTTTTTCTAAAATTCTCATAACCATCAAATTTATTAGCAAAATTTACTATATCCTTAACGTTATTGACCTTATTAGCAAATTCCCTTATTTGCTCGCTATCAAATAATCCTGAATTTGTCTTGCTAATACTATTTTGCTGCTTGGCTAAAGCATCTACGACGCTATGTAAATCCTTAGGAGTATGATTAACCTCTTCTGCATCGGACGTATCAATAGTTTTATCATCAAGACCAATATCCTCACTAAAAAGCTCAGTAATTCCATTGGCTTCGAACCATTCTAATAATATAGCAAGATCTTCTTGCATAGCAGCATGCCTGTTAGTTAGCTATTTCAACTCTCTTAACTGCCTCCATAATTTTAACTTTAGCTTCAGTAGAGTTTTTAAAGCCGGAAACTTTTACCCATTTACCTTTTTCAAGATCTTTATAATGTTCAAAAAAATGTTTAATTTTATTTAATAAAATCTCAGGTACGTCATCAATTTCGTTTAATATTGAATACTCACTATTCATTTTTTCATGTGGTACTGCAATAATCTTTTCATCACCGCCTTTTTCATCCTCCATCAGTAAAACACCTATAGGTTTACAAGGAATTACACAACCACTATCTATGGGATATTCCGAAATAACAAGTACATCTATAGGATCTCCATCATCCGAAAGGGTATTGGGAATAAAACCATAGTTACATGGATAACGCATAGGCGTAGCTATGAAACGATCAACAAAAAGAGCTCCGCTCTCCTTATCAAGTTCATATTTAATTGGTTGACTGGAATTTGCTGAAACCTCTATGATAACATTAACATTATCGGGAACATTTTTCCCAGTTTTTATATTTTTAATTAACATATAATAACCTAAAATAATTAGTAAATAAACATATTTTATCTATAAATAGCCATAATATTTGTTTTGTTCCTGAACAATCTATTAGCTATAGAACCAAACAATTTTTTTCTTATAGAAGATAAAAAACCACCTTCATCATCACTGATGTCAAAATTAACTATCTCTACCTTATTCATATCTATATCGTTATCTTTAAGATATTCTACAGCTTCACCCTCGCCACCTATCTTATCAATTAGGCCAAATTCCAGAGCCTGTCTGCCAGTATAAACTTGTCCGTTCGCTATCTCTTGCGCTTCAATAGCCTTTATCTTTCTTCTCTCAATAAAAATACTCAGAAAATAATCATATATGTCTTCTATAAGTTGATTCGTTACCATTTCAACATCTGGTGTTATTTTTTCAAACATATTAGGAGCTGCTTTTAGAGGGGAACTCTTGAAATTCATAAATTTAACTCCAACCTTATCAGCCAGTTCTGTAACTTCCTCTGTTTGTAGTATAACGCCTATTGAACCCACAAGACTAGTATTTCCAGCTACTATATAATCACTAGCCATAGCCACCATATAGGCACCGGATGTACCGTAGCCATTTATAACCGAAACAACCGGTTTATTTTTTGCTAAATTTCTGAAAAATAGATAGAGTTTTTCACTAGCTAAAACTTCTCCACCTGGAGAATCTATATCAAGTATAACGCCTATAACCTCTTTTTTTTCAAGTTCCTTCAATCTCTTATCGGAAAAACTATCGGCTCTTATCATATCTTCTACAGATACTCTGGCAACATATCCTTTTTTAAGATTTGTTTTTCTCTTGCTAAAAAGACTTTCTGCTGAAACAAATATAACCGACATCAGGCAAAAAAATGTTATAATTCTCCACCTTAAAATCTTTTTCTTAAAATCCTGAATAGCTACAAAATCATCATTTTTCATAATTACGAAAGCTACGCGAAAAAAATCGCGTAGCGAACCCTTTTTTAGTATTTATTAAACATGTTACCAAATACGCTACCAAGCGTTGTACTTGTATCCGTATTCATATATTGTTCAATGTCAAACTCTTCATCCTCTTCTTCTTGAGGGTTGTTTTTATCAACATCATCAAGACTTTTAATTGCAAGCATCAGCTTTCCAGTTTTAGGATCGAAACTTATAACATTAACATCAATCTTATCACCAATTTTAAAGGAATCAGTTTTTTGTTCCTTTTTCTCAGATGAAACATCTATTCGCTTTATGATACCTTTCAGACCCAGATCTATTTCAACCTCCATAAAGTCTCTTCTTACATTTTTTACAACACAAGGGGTTCTATAGCCACGAACCAGCTTTTGTATATCTTTCTTAAAGTCTTCACCAGCCATTTGCTTAACACCCAGTGAAATTCTTTCCTGCTCGTAGTTTATAGCAAGCAACATTACTGTTATCTTTTCATTCCTCTTATAATTTTTAATAGCTTCTTTTCCTTCCGGATCATTCCAATCCAGATCTGACATATGTACTAAGCCATCTATACCGGAATCAAATTCAACAAATAAACCAAAATCAGTTGTATTTTTAATTGTGCCTTCAACTATATCACCAACTTCATGCTTATCTGCGAATTCTTTCCAAGGATTATCTTTACATTGTTTCATACCAAGAGAAATTCGGTGATGTTCCGTACTAATATCAAGAATCATAACTTCAACTTCCTGACCCATTGTAAACATTTTTGCTGGGGATACATTATTCTTTAACCAACTTATCTCTGATATATGCACGAGACCCTCAATACCATTTTCTATTTCAACAAATACACCATATTGTGCTATATTTGTCACATGACCCTTAACTATAGAGTTTACTGGATATTTTTGTTCTATGGTTTCCCAAGGATTTTCCTGTAGCTGTTTCATACCCAAAGAAACTTTTTTAGTTTCTTCATCATATTTTATAACTTGAACTTCAACCTCCTGGCCTATTTTTAATAGTTCAGATGGGTGTCTAACTCTACACCATGATATATCCGTTAAATGTAATAAACCATCGAAGCTACCAAAATCAACAAATGCACCATAATCGGTTATGTTTTTAATGATACCTTTCATAACGTCATTAACCTTGATTTTAGAAAGTATTTCTTCTCTTTCTTTACTCCTCTGTTCATCTAAAATAGCGCGCCTTGAAACAACCACATTGCCCCTAGCATCATCTATCTTTAGAACCATAAATTGTTCGCTTTTACCAACAAAACTCTCCGTATTCGCTAATATAGCCGTATCAACTTGACTTTTAGGAAGGAAGGCAATTATATCACCTATTTCCACTGCAAAACCGCCTTTAACTTTACCAAGCATTTTACCGTCAACCGTTTTGTTTTCCGTCAGGCATTTTTTCAAATTATTCCAACCTTGATATTTCCTTGCATCTTCCCTACTTACAATTAACTCACCTTTTTTATTCTCAACTTTCTCTATGTATACCTCAACTGTATCACCAACTTCAATTTTTTCATCACCAAATTCCGAAAGTGGAACATAACCAACCGTTTTTCCACCAATATCAACCGTAACTGTTTTATTATCTATATCTATAACAGTTCCAGATGCTATATCTCCTTCATTATAAGTAATTATATCCGAATCATACTGGTCTAATAACTTCTCAAAATCTTCAAAATCAAACTCTATCATTTTAAAATTTACAGGGCAGTTAATAAAATAACAAAAACCTATAGAAACCCCTTAATATTTCTATAATTGTTAAAACTTAATAAAGGATAAAACATATTCAAAAACCTGATCTTTGTCCATTTTAGTCGTATCAACTTCGATAGCACCATCAGCCTTCTTTAAAGGAGAATTAGTTCTCTCTTTATCACTTTTATCTCTAGCTAATAGTTTAGATAAAATTTCGTTATAGTCAACTTTAAAACCTTTTTCTAGCATTTCTTTGTGTCTTCTTCTAGCTCTCTCCTCAACGTCAGCTACTATGAAGAACTTGAAACTAGCATCAGGACAAATTACGGTTCCAATATCCCGCCCGTCTAGAACGGAACCACCAACTTGATAGGCAAAATTGTGTTGATATTGGAAAAGAAAATCTCTAACTTCCTGTATAACTGACACTTTTGATGCAACATTACCAACATTCTCCGTATATAAATCCGGATTTTCTAAATCAGAAAAATCTACATATTTTAATATGTTTATAACCTCATTTTTGTCGCTAAAGCTAGATTTGCCATCTTGCATCATTTTTAATGCTACCGATCTATATAATCCGCCGGTGTTTAGATAAGGTAGATTAAAATGTTTTGCTAATTTTTTTGCTAAAGTGCCTTTGCCGGAGGCGGTTGGTCCGTCGATTGCGATTATTTTATTCATAAATAGTTTCTTTTGATTTTATGAAAGTTGTTTTTTTTGTCAAATGTTTGTGGGATTTCACTATAGGTTTATTAAATTTTTTATATCACAACTGCAAAAATTAAATAACATCTGAAGCAAGCTTCAATATTGAAATTAAACATTTTAACTATATCTTTCCTAGCATATTATTATTAATACATGAAAGGTTAATATCAGTGCTCTATAACAAAAATGACTTAAAAACAGCCTTAGAATCAGAAGTTATCTACCTGGACGACAACTACAATTATCAAATAGATCACGTTGTTTTTGATAATCGAGAAGTTAAAGAAAACACACTATTTATAGCCAGAAAAGGAGAAAGGACTGATGGACATAGATTTATAGCGGATGCATTAAAATTAAGAGAGGACACTATAGTTCTAGCTGAACGTTTACCGGAAGACGTTAAAAAAAACAACAGAATAATTCTCGTAAAAAGTACCGACAGGGCGTTTGAAAAATTGGCAATTTTTGCAAGAAGCAGATTAAAATATCCGGCTATCGGTATAACCGGCAGTATAGGTAAAACCGGAACAAAAGACCTATTTTACAATTGCTTATCAAAATTTGGTAAAAGTCATTGCAACGAACAAAGCTTTAATAACTATACAGGAGTATTGGTAACTCTAGCAAATACACCTGCTGACACTCAATATCCCATATATGAAATGGGGATGAATGCTAAAGGTGAGATGGATATCATTGAAGGCTTTATCAAACCGGAAATATCTGTTATTTTAAATGTAAAACAAGCCCATTTCGGTTGCTTTTCATCTGAAGAAGAAATAGCTATAGAAAAGTCAAAAATTATGGGAGAAAGTACAAAAGTTGTAGTTTTAAACAAAGACAACAAATGGTATGAATTTTTATATAAAATAGCGTCAAAAAAGAACATAAAAATCATATCTTTCGGTACCGAACCAAAGGACACCGAAGTATCGCTACTAGGACATAAAGTTGACGGTAATGTAGCCTTGGTTAAATATCTGGTAGATGGTAAAACCTATGAAAAAGTTTTTAAAAATATTGACTATAATTTGGCCTATAACGCACAGGCATTATTGTGTGTAGCTCAGTATCTTGGTTTATCCATAGACAAGATATTAGATGTTGTAGCTGATACTGATACAACTAGAGGTAGAAATAATATAGAATATGCAAACTATCAAAAAGATGGTAAAAATATAAACTTAACCATAATAAATGGCGCTTATAATGCTGTAAATCCGGATGTTTTCGTGAGTGGGCTAAGGCTTATGGATAATGTATATAAACAGGGGAAAAACAAACGAAAAGTTTGTATTTGGGGAGACATACTGGAAGCTGGTAGTAAAAGTCAAGAATTTCATATTGGTCTTGGAAAACATTTAGTTGATAGCAAAATAGATTTACTGTTAACGGTGGGACAATATATGAATCAGTTGAGTGACACCCTAGAAGATTCTGCTATAACTAGGGTTAAGTTTGATGCGATAGAGGATATGGTTGCTAATGTTAAATCATATTTGGAAGATGGTGATTTAGTTTTTATTAAAAGTTCTAAGGGAATTAAAACATATAAGGTCTTGAATTCCTTGGTGGAAAATGAAATGAAATTGTTTGTTTAGGACTATTTAGTATAGGAAATACCGAAATGTATTTTAATCCCGGTACTTCAAAATTCGATGGTTGGGTTTTTATCTTGTGTTTTAACCCCGGTTCCATTTTTAATTTCCTGAGTTCTTTTTTCATTTAGTTTTTTCTGTTCTCCTTCAGTTATATCAGTAACATTCTCAAATGTTTGTTTGTGAACATCTTTACTAGGTTTGACAGTATTATCTGTACCATCAAAAATATTCTTAAAAAGATTAGGAATTATTTTAGTGAAAAAAGATTTAGTTATTTGCCAAAATGATGGTTTGTCTTCTTGGACAGGAAGAGATTCAATTTTTATATTGTGGCCTTTAGGATAATGTTGATTATGAGAATTATCCATAAGTGTATCGGCTAAATTTTTAGCTCCAATTTCCAAATACATTCTTATATTTTCTGCATTTTCATCTTCTATTATAAGATCTTTGTAAAAATTCTTTCTAGCTTCTACGTACACTTTAGCAGCTTTTTCACAGACTTTCTCGGCTTTCTCTTCTCTATTAAATAATCGTCCAAACCATGAACTTCCTTTTCTCTTTATATTTTTTAGATTTTCAACTGCTTCTTTATAATTGGTAATAGCTTCTGTATATTTGACTAGCTCTTTTTCGCGTTTTTCATTAATTTCTGGATTTGCTACAACAGTTTTACCGTAAATTTCTGCTTCTCTTTCAAAATATTCTTCACTCATAGTAATTTGTTTTTATTTTTGCCTAAATTTATTTTAAGAAAAAATCTCTTAAAAATCAAGGAATTTTCATAAAAATAACTCTCCCCTAACAGTGTTTACTACTAATTAACACTATTTTTGCTTTATCATTAATCCTATTTCCCTCCTTCCCATTTCCACCCCACAATTAACATAAAATCATTCACCAGTATTAATTATTTATTAATACTATTTATTATTTATATAGTTATTTTCATCAATACTATTTATTGTTTATATAATTATTTTCATTAATATTAATAACCCCAACCTCGCTTTTTAAATTTTCTTAAATTCTTTAAAAGCCCTTGAAA
>CAPZCD010000049.1 GCA_948744995.1 uncultured Rickettsiales bacterium
ATCAGCTAAAAATAAGGATGAAGTTGGGATGAAAAGCGAGGTTGGGGTTATAATAATAAATCTGATAAAAACAATAAAAACTAAAACAATGCCTAGAATAGATTTATTTTAAGAGTTATAAAAAACGGAGAGAATTTTGTGAAAGTTAGAAAGATTGTGAGAGTGGTGCCGTTAACGGGACTTGAACCTGCGACCTACACATTACCAATGTGTTGCTCTACCACTGAGCTATAACGGCATTATAATATTTTTCCTTTGTTAAAAGATATTTTTTTGAATCAGACCATACACCGTACAAATTACAGTGATTCTTTGTTATTCCAATAAATTCAAAACCTAGTCTTTTTGCTACATTCTCACTCTTTATATTTTCCGGATTACAATGTATAGTTACCTCTTCTAAATTCACTTCATCAAAACCATATTTTATCAACCTCTTACAAGAGTTTGTTATAATTCCTTTTCTTTCAAAATCAATATCTATCCAGTATCCAATATCTGCCAATTTTTTATCTTTATCAAGATCATGAAAGTCTATGGTTCCAATTATTTTATTTTCTAATTTTATAGCAAAATTTGTTATAATTTCATTATTCACTCTTTTTATGTAATTTTCTTCATCTTGAAGAGTATTCATATCATCTAACCAACCAAGAAACTTCCTTAATCTTAATCTATTTTTGTTAACTAAACTAAAAATTTCTTTACTGAATTCTACCTTTAGACCCTCAATCCCTAGGTTGTCCTCTATTTTTAGTAGCATTTTATATTTTCTTTAGTATCAAACTCGCATTTGTTCCACCAAAACCAAAAGAATTAGATAGGGCAAGGCTAATATCTTTTTCCTTTGAAAAATGTGGAACTAGGTCTATTCCTTTACAATTTTCATCTAGATTGTCTAAATTTAACGTTGGGGGAACTATACCAGTTTCTATAGCTTTTGCAGAAAATATTGCTTCTACGGCCCCTGCGGCTCCAAGTAAATGTCCTGTAGATGACTTTGTCGACGACATACATAGGTTACCATTTTTACTAAAGATTTCTTTTACCGCTTTAAACTCAGCAATATCTCCCAGTTGAGTTGATGTACCATGAGCATTTATATAATCAATTTTTTCAGAATCTATTTTTGCCTTATCTAATGCGCGTAAAATTGCTTTTTTTGCTCCTTTACCTTCTGGTTCTGGGCTTGTCATGTGATAGGCATCACTACTGGTTCCATAACCAACAACTTCACAATATATTTTAGCACCACGTTTTTTTGCATGTTCATATTCTTCTAAAACAACTATTCCAGCGCCCTCCCCCATTACGAACCCATCTCTATCTTTATCCCAAGGTCTAGAGGCTTTTATCGGCTTATTATTGAATTTAGTAGACAGAGCATGCATTGAAGAGAAACCACCAATTGCAACTTCACATATAGGGGATTCTGTACCTCCAGCTACCATCACATCAGCATCATTTCTTTTAATAATTTCCATACTTTCCCCAATCGCATGGGTACCGGTAGCACAGGCGGTAACAATGGATATATTTGGGCCACAAAAGCCATATTTTATTGAGATTTGTCCGGAAACCAGATTAACTATACTGGCGGGTATAAAAAACGGACTAATTTTTTTTATTCCCTTAGCAAAAAAATCTCTACTATTGTTTTGGATTGCGGTAATGCCGCCTATTCCAGACCCTACCAAAACTCCTGTCCTATCTAGATCATATTCACTAGTAGGTTTCCAATTGGCATCATTTATAGCTTCGTTAGCAGCAGCCATACCATACCATATAAATCTATCAGCTTTCTTAGTATCTTTTTTTTCGTTCAAAAATTGACTCAGATAATCATCGGAAGTGTTAATTTCCCCTGCTACCTTTGATATAGTATCCACCATATCGGATGTGTCAAATCTACTTATATTTTTTATTCCACTAACGGAATTAATAATATTATCCCAACTTTCCATGCATGATAACCCTATTGGAGTTATCATGCCAACCCCAGTTATAACTACTCTTCTATTCATTAATTTATTATTTAACTATTCTTTTCTATATAATCTATGGCTTTCTGAACTGTCGTAATTTTTTCAGCAGCATCATCAGGGATTTCAATACCGAATTCTTCTTCAAAAGCCATAACTAATTCCACTTGGTCTAAACTATCTGCACCTAAATCTTCTATAAAGTTGCTATTTTCTGTAACCTTGGATTCGTCTACACCAAGATTATCTATAACTATTTTTTTTACTCTCTCAAAGACTGTACTCATAATAACTCATTTATTAATAAATTAATATCAACTATTATAATAGATATACAAAAAAAAGTCAAATGCGCTATTAAGTCTTTTTCTATATGAATATAAAATAAATTTATTAAAATATTTAACTTGAATTAAAATTATATTCTATTAATATGTGGTCAGTTTTTACAAAAAATTTATGGAACCTAATAAAAAATACTATAAATATTGTCGATTAACCATTACAATTATTTTGTTGTTTTTCATCACAGCCTGTGATGGTTTTGAAACATGTTATGATGCTGAGGATTTTAGCACCAATAGTGAATATGATTCTTTTGTGGTTGATGGCTCTGCAAATAACTGTTACTACAATGAGGGCAAGTCGTATGCTGACAACAAAGACAATAGTAATCCAACATATGAATGTTTAGGAACTAGTTCTTTAGATAAAATTGGTGGTGATTATGATTATATTTTTAAAAGGGATAGTAATAACGTTGAAAAATCCAGTATATTATGTAAATCTATAGACCCTTTAGCTAGTACATCAGATATTTCCATATTTTCCGGTTCTGAAAATGTTACCGAAACAGTGAAAAACACCATTTTTGGAGAATGTTTAAAATATTGCGCACAAAAATGTGGTGAAAATCCGCAACAAAGTAGTGAATGGTGGACTAAGGCCAATTTAAAAACTGAAACCAGCTATGTTGGAATAAAACTAAAAAAGGATACATTTGTTACCATTAATGCTACCGGTTCTCTTGTTTTAAGTGACGTTTCAGTGGAACAAAAAGCTGAATTTAGTAAATATTTTATTGATGATATTAACTATAACTTTTCATTTGATAGTGATCCGATTTCTAATTTTGATATTTACGTAAATAAAGATGGTATTAGTAATAATATAAGTAATGGCGCAAGTGATATATTGGATATATCCTATATGGATTTTGAGAATTTTGATCAGGCGACAGTGGTTGATGGCACAACTAAAGAGGAAGTGTATGAATTTACAAAACCACATTATAACACTGTAGAATGTGAGTACTACAATGATGAAAATGAAGATAAAAACTCCGTTTATTGCAGTTTTAGACATAAAAATAGCAAGATTTCCTTAAGAGAAGATGAAATTAGCAATCTAGATAATTATTATAGTAGAAATTACAAAACTTCCGTTTTCGCAGATGGTGATTATTATATCTATTCCAATGATATTTTTAATGAAATAAAAACCACAAGTTCAAATGATAACTATGGTTTTGATGAAGAAAAGTTAAAAATGACAGGCTATAATAACTGTATAAAATTATATAATAGTGACAAATGCAACGGATATATATGGACTAAAGATAATAGCACTTTTTCTACTGATAGTAACAATAGTAGTTTTTCATTTAAGCTTGAAAAAGCATCTAAGATAGCCGTAAAATATATTGGAGCAGAATCAATTAACGATTGTAAATATTCTGTTTCTGAAAAATATACTAATACCAATAAAAATTACATAGAAAGCTATGAAAATGAGTATAAGGATTTAACTTTAGAAAAAAGTAAATGGATAGTTTTACATGATAATAGTACCAGTAAAAATGAGTTGATATTTGACGAATTTTCAACCGATAGTTCTGAAGTAGAGACAGAAGTAACATTAAAAACTAACAATAATGAAAAATGTTATGCTGGAATAGTTATAAAAATAATTCCTCTAAAGGAATTTCAAGTTAAACAGACAGGTTTTATGTTTTTTAGTATACCTTCGGTAGTTGGTGGTATACCTCAAGAGGAAAAGAATATAAAATATAGAATAATAAATCCAAAAGCTGTTACTTTTAATGATGGTAATGATAGTGCCAATCGTATTAACCAAGCTACCATGAAAGAAAGATTTTACGAACAGGCTAATGGTAGTTATTCATTAGTTTCTAATCTATCGAGTTTTAATACAGATTCTCTAGATAAACCAGAAATTTCAAATGATAATTATTTTGTAAGAAGTGGACAAGTTATAAGATTTGATTATTCAAACTTTTTTAATTTTGACGTTAATAGTATAAAACCTAAAAGGATTGAATACAATTTTGATGCAAGTGATGCTTCCAGTAGAGATAATTTAGATTATATGATTGGTCTGAATGTATTTATAAGGGAAAAGCGACCTCTATTTTGCTATGGAAAATCCAAGGAGAATATAAATCTAGAAAAATTTTGTTCAGCGGAAAATGGAGATTACCAAACAATAAATACGAGCAGCGATAATAATAAACAGGTTTGTTACATTAACAATTCAGATTGTAATGCTCCAAATAGATTATTAGAAGGAGATAGTTCCTCTAATCTAAAAGGATATTATAAGCTTGATTATAGGAAAACGAATTGTGCAGCTACAACTACTTCTTCTTTAGAAGATAAAAATAATTTTAGTATATATGATTTGTGGGATAAAGTTTATACGGATTATAAATATGTAAAGAGTGTTGGAAAAACAGATGAAGCGGAGGTTTGTGTATCAAAAATTGGGGAAAAATGTAAGGTAATAGTATATAAAAGTGTCTGTCTTCCTAAATATAAAAAATTAATAGGAGAAATATACAAAGAAGCTATAAAATGCAGAAATTCTTTAACTGAAGAATATAATGTTTATTATGAAGATCAAAATTTTATTAAACAGCCAAAAGGAGAACTACCTAATTCTGATCCTGATGCTACCGATTTAGAAGTTCAAATAAATTATTTAACTGATCTTTTTAAAACTAAAGAAATTAATTTAACTGCAAGTACTGATCCTAGTGGTTCCTACAAATCAAACTTTTACTACTACAAAAATCCATGTAGTAGCGGAAATTGTCAAAATGATGTTACTCAATGTTACGACGCTACAAACCTAAAAGTTAGTTTAAAAACAGCACTTTCATACCTAAAGGAAAGTAATGGTAATCTAGATGCTATCGGCCTTAATAAGCTGCAATCTTTTGATAATAGTTCAAAAAAAGGTTTAATGAAGAATTTTTTAGTTAATGATACAGATCATAAAGAAACTGGTTATAGTAATATTTACTATAATAACCTAATCTATCCACCTAACAACAGTTTTTTAAGAATATTAATAATAAATAATTTAGATAATTTTACTTCTATCGGTGATTTTAGCCAAAAAATGCGTGATGGAAGTGGAAATGTTAGTAAACCATTCTTTAAGATTATATTAGATAAAGAAACCGTATATAAAAATGGTGATCGTTTAGCTGCTTTTATCGGTTGTAATTCTAAACTCTCCAATTATAAAAATAATGAGGCAATAAATGGTGGAGGAATATTACCGGTTGTTAAATATAAGGAAGATGTTGGTGGTATCTATACATTTGATACAAGTTCACTTTGTAAGTTTGATGCTTCAGGTAAATTAGTAACCATTAAGACTGGCGATGTAGGAATGAACCTAGCAAGTTCTGTTTTTGAGAATTACAATAATGCTATAGACAGTTTATGCGAAGATAACGATCCAGTGTTTTTCTTCAAAATTATGGATGTTGATAATGATTCAAGTAATAACAACGGCAACTATGAGATAAACATAAGGGCTGTTAACAAAACAGAAAATACGATCATAGGCTATTTTAAGAGTTTTTTTAATACTATTTTATCTTTTGTAGATGGCTCGGATGTATTACTTCAAGTGAAAAATGGGGAAATGGTTGGATGTAAAAATGATAGCAAAATATGTTATATATATAATGAAAATTATTCAGATAATAATGGAGATGCCTGTTCAGCTGGCGAGGCTAATTGTTATGCAGCTTGTGAGGAGGCAGAATTAGGCTGTAAAAGTTTTCCTGATGGAAAAGGGTTTGCCAAAAATGTTTATCTAAATTTCATAAACGACCCACTTTTTCAATTTATAGCTAAAATGGCTTTAGCTTTAGCTATAACTCTATACGGATTTGGATATTTTCTTGGATTAAGTAGTTTTACTCAATCGGAAATTGTCACAAAATTAATAAGATTTTGTGCAATTTATTTCCTAATAAGTCCTTCCGGTTGGAACTTTTTTGATAGTTTTGTAATTAAATTTTTTAAAGATGGCATAAATTCAATATTATTTTTAATAGCTAGTGCTTTTGAACTAGATGTTTCATCAGAACTATCAGCAGCCGTTGCTTCTGAAAACTATTCAGATAAATCAGTACTATTTTCCACTTGTTTCAGTAACATAGAATTGTTATTTTCAGCGCCCGTATTTAATAAAATGTTAGGATTAGCATTTTCCAGTTGGTATGGTTTGATATATTTGTATCTGGTTCTGATGACCGTAATAAATTATATAGTAGGCGTTTTTTCAGCAATAGTTATGTATTTGACATCGCAAATATACATGTCTTTAGTATTTTGCTTTTTCCCACTGGTGTTGCTATTTATGTTTTTTGAAAAAACAAAAAAGACATTTGATAACTGGTTATCGCAACTAATAGGCTTTGCTGGTCAGCAAATCTTCCTTATTATGACCATATCATTTTTTAACATATTAATTAATAACTACATAAGGAGTGTATTTAGCTATAGAGTTTGCTGGCTAAGCATATTTAACATAAATATAGGCGGTTTTCCTCTTGGTGCAATATCCTTTTGGAAGATACCTTCCTCTAGTGCTACAAGAGGAACACTGAATACGGTGGATGAAAATGCACCGAGCTTCTATAGCATTATGTCCTTTTACATAATAGGCATATTAATGAGTAAATTTGTCACCGGAGCAGCCGAATTAGGCAGCAGTATATTTGGGGGAATGAATATAGGTAATGGGATCGCTAAAACCGCTACTGATGCCATGAATAAAGGAGCTCAATTTTTAGACCAAGGTATGAAAGGTGTTGGAGGCAATTTTTATAAGGGTATGGCTAATAGATTTTTAGGAGGTAAAGCTGTAGAAGATTATAAGAATAAACAAAAAGAAGAAACAGAAAAGAGAAGAAACTTTATGAAATCTGTTAACGAAAAAACGGATCAAAAGATGAAAGAGGAATATGGTAATCTCAAAATAGGGTCTAAAGAGTATAATGAAGCAAGAAAGGCAGTTCAAGCCAATGTTACTAAACAAGAATTAACAAAAGATGGTTCTATTTATGGTGACGAATTGAAGGAATTTAAAAATAAAAATTCTGGTAAATCTGATGAAGATGTGTTAGGTGATTTTATGAGAAAGAAAGGACTTGCATAGAGTGATTTTGTAAAAAAATCTGAATTGTTTCTATATTAAATTTAAATTCTATTAGTTATAGTCAAAATAATTATACAAAAATACGTATTCCAAACAAAAGAAGAGACTTATATTTTATTCATAATTACTACAAACCCCACTCATCACATTTATGTTTATCTACTATAACAGTAATTATATTATAATAATCAATTATATA
>CAPZCD010000050.1 GCA_948744995.1 uncultured Rickettsiales bacterium
CCTATCAGCTAAAAATAAGGATGAAGTTGGGATGAAAAGCGAGGTTGGGGTTAACTTATTAGTTATTTATATACCATAAGTTATAGTTTATAACAAATAATTTAGAGGGAAAGAGGGAGGGCAGTCCTTGATTCTCTTAAATAATATTGTTTTCATATTTATGAAATGTTACTATTTATAATAGTTACTTTCAACTGTACTCAAAAATAATGGATGAAAATACAGCAGAACTAAATAGAGAAAAATTGGCCAAGATAGTCTTGCCAGATGGTAGATATTATTTTTCTGAAACAGATGGATTTGATATAAGAATTGACAATATAGTAGAAATTTTTGATGAAAAAGACAATAAAATTGGAACTCTCAGTAAAGAAAATATTAACTGGGACAATAAAGTAATTATTGAATATCCTGACAACAAAACCTATAAAGGTAAAATTACTGAAAACGGGAAATTAAATGATGAACACGGCGAAATTATATTTTTTAACGAATTAGAAGTTATTAATCGTACTCTAAGCGGTAATTTTAATAATGGAGCATTACTAGGGGAATGTAAAATTATTTTTGATAAGAGCGACGAGTTTAAAAATCAAACTTTTACCGGTGAACTTTTCTGCAGTTATGATGAACTTTCTAAAAGAAAATGCAAATTAACAGGAAAAGGTGAATTTACTTTCTTTGAGGGCAATATTCATAGTTGTGAAAGTAATTTCATAGAGGGAAAAATGGTAGGGGTTGGCAGACTTACAATAGCTGATAAAGAAACTAGAGGACCTTTATATGCTCAAATATATGATGAAAATGGAATAATGGGAAGTATAGAATATGTGTTTGAATATGAAGGCAATTACTATAAAATGGTTGTTAATTATGATGAAATAAATAGAGCTTTAAATAGAGGTGAAATAAATGAAACTGAAGATTTAAGGACGCATATAACACTTTGTGATAAAAGTGGTAATAAGATTAATAATTATGATATTAAACAATATGTTAAACAATGTGCCAAGTACCAACTACAGAAAAAATTAGGAGTTAAAATTAATGAACCAGATGATTTGGATAACATAGGAAATGGTAGTACAGGTCTACAAAATATAATTATTTTAGCTGAACTAGTTGATAACATCAGAGCCCTAAATAGAGCGAGATTTGAAATAGAACGAAATGATCCTAATTGGCCGAGGAGCACCTATAATAATATAGAATCATTATTAAATTCTTTTGGTTTAACAATGAATAGTCCGACAAATAACGGCGGTATATTATCATATTTACCCAACTTTATAGCACGTTATTTTAGACTAACAAAAAATGTCAGTATACTACCTGCAAATAATGATTTAACATCTATAGATACACTATTGGATAGAGGTGTTAATTATATTTCCGTAAATATGCGGACTATATCCAGAGGGCATGAAATCTCTGTTGTAATTGACTTAAGGAAATTAAAAGAAAAGGGAAAGGGTTTTATTTATGTTTATGATAGCAGCAGAATTATTGATGACCCCAATAAAAATGAAAATTTATGGAATTTACAACTTTATTGTCTAATTTTTAGTCGTAACCAACAGAGGTTCGGTTCCTGCTGGCTTAACTCTAGTTGTTCCACTATAGTTTTTGCAGAACATCCTGAAATAATCGATGAAATTGCAAATGGTATAATAATACCTATAGAAAGAGAAAGACCATCTTATTTTGCGAAATTTCTAGCAATGATAACAGGGTCTATTACAGAATTTAATAAATCAAAAATTCCAGATGTTGAATTTAATAATTTGGAAATTTTTCAAATGTTGAAATTACAAGAAGTATCTAGAGATTTTGGAATAGAAAGATTTGGAAAAAATTCTACAACTACTGGTAATAAGCCAAGGATGATACACCAAATAATGAATGATAGAACCAGAAGAGTTATTTGGATAAAAACTAAAAAGTATATTGAAAAATCTGTATTGTTAAGCAATTTAAGACTTAAATTTGGCACATATATGATATTGAATGTTATGACTGAAGAAAGAAGATTATCTAAAAACAATACTGTTAGTGTAAAAAACGTCAATTCAGAAGAAGAAACTAATAATTTGGTGAATGAAGAAGTAGATGAAGAGGGTAAAGTAGCAGTTAGAAAGCAAAGAGAAATAATAAACAAAAAATTAAAAGAATTGAATGCTAAGAGTTTGGAAGAAGTAGATAAAAAATTGTTAGATAGATTTAAAGAAACAGTAGAAAGAAATGGTGTTGATGAAAAATCATTAGAAAAAGCAACTAAGGAATTGGAGCTGTTAAGTCCTGTTACAAGACTAGAATTATTGAAAAGAACAGATAAACAAATATCAAAAGAGCTGTGGGATATATTGCCGTTGCAATTAAGTGAGGAGATTGATAGGCCTTAATACTCTAAAAACAAGTAAAGTTGTCTAAGCAACCTCTGAGTAGCCAATTAGTTTTGTTTGCTTTTATAGAAAATTTTTTATACAAAGGATCTATTGAACTTTAGTCAAAAATACCTATATTATACAATAGTAGTTTATCAATAAATAATGCCAAGAGATTATTATGAGGTTTTAGGAGTTAGTAAAACAGCAAGTCAGGATGAAATAAAGAAAGCGTACCGAAAAAAAGCAATGGAATACCATCCGGACAGGAATCCAGGTAATAAAGAAGCAGAAGCAAAATTTAAAGAGGCCACTGAGGCATATGATGTTTTACGTGATCCGGATAAGAAAGCTGTCTATGATAAATATGGACATAATGCGTTTAATAATAATGGGGCTGGCACCGGAGGATTTAGTGGTTTTGATGGTTTCCAAAGTGGTGGTTTTTCTGATTTTAGTGATATATTTAGCTCTTTTTCGGATATTTTTTCCGATATTGGTGGGAGCAGGAGGAGTAGTTCAAGAACTAGCGAAACGACCGGATCGGATTTGAGATATGATGTCAATATATCATTAGAAGAAGCCTGCAAGGGCAAAAATATAGATATAAGCTTTTCTACTATGGCTAAATGTGATGCATGTAATGGTACAGGTTCGGCTGATGGTAGTGGAAGTACAAAATGTCCTGATTGTAATGGTAGCGGTGTTAAAAGAGCACAACAAGGCTTTTTTATTATGGAACAAACCTGCAGAAAATGTGGTGGTAGTGGCAAAGTTATAAAAAATCCTTGCAAAAAATGTAATGGAACAGGTAGGTTTAATAAGAATAAAACGTTAACTGTGAAGATTCCGGCCGGTGTGGATAATGGTAGCAAAATAAAACTTGCAGGAGAAGGGGAAGCAGGTTTGAATGGTGGTAAATCCGGAGATTTATTTGTTTTCGTTAATGTTAAAAAACATGATATTTTTACAAGAGATAAGAATGATCTATGTCTAAAAGTGGGTATATTACCAACTACGGCTATGATAGGTGGAGATGTAGAAGTTCCAACTATAGATGGTGGTAAAGCCACTATAAAAATTCCGGCTGGAACTCAAGATGGAGACAAAATAAAACTTACGGGAAAAGGTATGCCAGTTCTTGGTTCTGGTGGTAGAACAGGTAATTTGGTTGTTACAACTAAAATTGATATTCCGAAAAACTTAACTATGGAGGAAAAAAAGTTGATTGAAGAATTGGATAAAAAATTGCAGGAATCTAGGCAGACGTCAAATGGATTTTTTAAGAAGTGGTTTGGTAAGGAGTAAGAGGGGTTAGATTTACCATATTTTACTAATATCTACTTGTATAATTGAATTTATTCTAAGAATACCCTGTACTTTCTGGATTGGGATGGGGAGTAAATTTAGGTCATTATCAATAGATTTATATAAAAGTATATACCTAAACACAAATTCTGGCACTGCCCACCACTTTCACTTGACGTTTAAGATATTTAATCAAATTCTATTTTTTAAAGTTAAAATATATTGAAAAATAAGGAAAATATTATTTTAAACATAAATATATATGTATTTATAAAAAAGAATTGGTATTATTTTTATAAAATTGATATTGAAGAGTTATTTATTTATATTTTCAGTGTATTTTAAGTAATAAAAACAATGTTAAAATTAATATGAATGTGATTTTTATAGCAAGCATTCAAAGATAAAGAGAAAGTGGCGGGTAGTCCCCAAATTCTGTGTTTGGATTAAACTAAATACGCTGTATGCTTACATCATGGTTATTTATTATATAAATAAATGGAAAATTCACCCAAACAAACCCAAAACAAAATTCTCATAACCATCAACACCAACCATAGTTTTTACCGGTTCAGCATTTTTATTATATTCAACAATTTCTAAACAATTATCAGTTGTAATATTTCTCTCAGAAACAATAATTCTTATTGGTGCTCCCATTAAATCTGCATTAGCGAATTTTGAACCAGGCCTATCTTCAGTATCATCTATAATCGTTTCAATATTATGAGCAAGAAGGTATTTATAGATTTTACCACTAATATTGCTTATTTCTTCTGAAGAACCTATAGTTACAATATGGACTTTATAGGGCGCGATCAATTTATTCCAAACATATTTTCCCAATTCTGCTTGTTCCAATATACAGGCGAAAGAGCGCCCAATTCCTATTCCATAGCAGCCCATAATTGGATGTTTTTTAGTTCCATCTTCATCCGTATAGGTAACATTCATTGATTTTGTATATTTATAGCCAAGTTGGAATATATTTCCTATCTCAACCCCTCTTCTTTTTTCTAGAATCTTCCCACAATTTGGACATTTTTGCTCTTCATTTTGATCGGCAAACATTTCCTTATTAGATTTGTAGCTGCAGGAGCTACAAATATATATAGTATCTTCTCCAACAGGTGAAATCATTTGAAATTCGTGAGAAATTTTACCGCCCATATCTCCAGTAGGAGCTAGAACACTAACTATATTATCCAAACCAATCAATTTATAAATTTTTTCATAGGCCAACAACATTTTATTATAGAATTCGTTCAAATCGTTCCAATCTCTATGGAATGAATAGGCATCTTTCATAATAAATTCACGGCACCTTATCAGACCGGCTCTAACTCTCAGTTCATCTCTATATTTAGTTTGGATTTGATATAGTGAAAATGGTAGCTGCTTATAACTTTCTAAACAAAATCTTGCGTAGTCGGATACTATTTCCTCATGAGTTGGATTTAAAACGAAATCATTATTAGCTCGATTTTTGAATTTTAACAATACATCAACCGAGTTGTAGCGATCACTCTCTTTCCATAAACTAGCTGGTGATGTAACAGGCATAAGAATTTCTTGGCAGTCTAGCTTATTCATCTCAGTTCTAATTATATTTTCTATGTTTCTTAATACCTTGATTCCTAATGGTGTGAACGTGTAAACGCCTGCTCCAGTTTGATATATATAGCCACCTTTTAGGGCTATTTGATGGCCCCTTGTATCGGCGTCACTTGGCAAAGTATGTAATCTTTTGATAAAAATATTGTTTATATGCATATGTAATGTGTAAAATATGATTTCTACTATAATAATGTAGTAGAAAAAATCAATCTGGATGTTATAAATATACTAAACTAATCGTTGCAAATACTCTTAAAATACATACTTTTTGAATAAATACTTCTAACTAAATTATCGAATATTGTTGAATAATAGAGCTGCACAAATTTGTCTATAACATTGTTATCATTTTCTAAATTTTTTATTTGTTTATTAATTATAAATTTAGATTTAATTTCATAGAATTTTAGCTCCTTTTTCCTTGTATAAAGATTCCTAATTTCTATATAGTTATCTATTTTTTGCTGTTTTAGATCATTTAATAGGGCGACTTGATCTTGATTGACAAATATGGCCTTATTCGCAGAAGATTTTATTACATTGCTATTTCTCAGAATATCAGTCATAACTCTAAACGAAAATGTGGGACTAAAAGAACTGTATAATAATGTCTCATTAGCCTCAGGCTTTAGATAATTATCAGCATCTATTATTGTAACTATAGTACTTGGTCTGTACTTATTTTCGCCGAATCTTTTACTTTTTGTTAAAATAATACGATTATCATCTACTTCGCTTGGTATAATTGCCTTCGAAAGTTCATACATGTGATCGCATTCCTTTTTTTGATCTTCATTAAATAGTTTATTATTTTTGTGATTACCACACAATAGTAAGATTTTATATTTTTCATTTAGAAGACCTTCTTCTTTTAAGATAGCCAATTCTTCTTTTAAATTGCTAAGTTGTACTTTCATCAAAATATGATTGGTACCGAGAACTCTAACTTGTTTAAAACCACCTTGTTTTATCAAGTCTAATTTTTCATTAGGAGTTAAGTTTTTTATACTTGAATAATTAGTTAATTCTAAAACACTGAAAACATTATCCAAATCTTTAGAAAAATTATTCAAAGTTTCTAATTCTTGATCATTTGTTATCAGAGTTTTAATGTTTTTAAATAATATTTTTCTATTTCTTAAATAAAATTCCTGTAATTTATCATTTATTGAAGAAAAATTCAGATTTTGATTGTTTACTATGTAATTTTGTGCTTCTAAATCAGTTGGAAAATGGTCAACGCTACCAGTTAGCAACATTTTACCAAATATTAATAGTTTGACAAAGTTTATAACTTTTACTTCACTTTTAAAACCAAAATCCTCTATGCTTCTAACTATACCAGCTTCATCTTGGCAAAAATCTTGCTTTTCCATTTTAGCTAAGGGTTCATAAGTGTACACAAACATTATTAATAATAAATTATGAATAACTAGATGAGTTTATTCTAAATATAAAAATATAACAGACAATACGTTGTAGCTTATTCTCCTCCAATAAACCAAAAATTTCCCTATAAAAGTTTTTCCCCTATACTACCTATAACATAGGCAGTATAGGGGAAATATCTGGTTATTTATTTCTAATCCCCCCCTAAAACTTTAACTTTCCACCAATACTAAAACCAATATTATATATTTTATCTGTATTGTAGGAACCATTTGTATCAAAGGTTAAATCAAAATTATTTTTAACTTTATAACTGAAACCAATAGCAGCATTAATAGCAAAGGTATTTTTATTACCATCAATTGTAATAATTTTACTGTTATTAGGAGTAATAACTGTAGTAGAAGAATTACTATTTCTTATGTTAAAGTTATATTCTCCATTTAGAGATACTCTAACATTTAGATTATTATTAAAGAAATTTCTACCATATGCTATTCCAACTATAGGAGTTATAACATTAGCAGAATAGGAAACATCATTTCTATTGATATGATTATATCTTACACCTAACATAGGTATTAATACATCATTTGCTGATAATTTGATTTTATGACCTAATCTGGTATCAAAAGATATTAAACTTATGTTATGTTTATTATCATTATTACTATCTTTTAAATTACCATAGGTAGCTATAACAGTAATAAAGTTATTTCTAAAGCTATTACCAATACTAATATTATCAATATTAGAATATAAAGAGATATTATTGTAATTAGTAAAACCATAGGTATAAGCTAAACCTACTTTATAATCATTATTTTTGGCTCTGGTCTCCATTTCTTGATATTTAAATTCTTTAAATTAATATATCTTTATG
>CAPZCD010000051.1 GCA_948744995.1 uncultured Rickettsiales bacterium
AAAATAAGGATGAAGTTGGGATGAAAAGCGAGGTTGGGGTTAAAATAATATTTTTCTTATTTTAACTTTAAAAAGTAGAATTGGATTAAATATTTGAAAGTAGCAGTTTCCTAATAGATTGGGACTGCCTGCCGGTAGTTGATAAATTATCATAAAGGACGCAGAATAAATACAAGAGATAAAACAGCGTAAGAATAAAAAACTGCAGCAAATACAAATTGTTACTAAAAAAATTTAGTAATTATTTAACTATAATCATCATTGGTAAACAAACCCAAAGTAGATTATGGTTTTTCTTCTTTCTCTTTAACCATACAGAGTATAGTTATCATAAGAAAAATTCATTACATTTTTTATAAAAATTCTTTCCAAAATTGAAACTAATTATTTGAAATATAGTTTCCTATAATGTTTCTGGGTTTAATGAATAATAGAAGAATTATGGGAAGGAATATTATCCAACCTCTTTTTTCTGCCTTTAGGAATTATAAAAAATTATAAAAACAATATTCTAGTTTTTTATATGTTTATTGTAACCTATTTATTAATAGGTACCCATAAACGTACTATGAAAACTATCGTCATCTGATTCTTCGTTCTCATCCGATGAATTAGTAGTATAATCACTATAAGGATTAAATCCACTGTCTCTTTGATTTATCTCGTAGAAAGAATTTCTATAATTATTATCATCTTCTTCTTCTACACTCTCCTCTATTATATTAATCGCATCCCTATTTCCATTGTTACAATTATAGTAATCTATAACAAACTCCCAAAAATCTCTTAATTCAGGAGTTAAATGACTAAAATCCGGTCTTTGGTTATGCCCATTATTGTTTTCTTCTCTGTTTTCATTTTCTTCATTTACATTTATAAAATATTGAGAATATCTTCCACCGTATTCTGAAGGATTTTCTGCTTCTTCCTCTAGGTTATTGGAATGATTATTCTCTATAATGCTATTACCTAATTCTGTCCCAAAAAAATTATTAGCATATCTATATCTTATAGCCTCTATATTATCATCACGAATTCCAGTTATAATTTGGGATGATACTGCTGATATTGTAGGAGTTATAGTACTTGCACTTATTGTATCTATGTTTGTAGGATCATTATCAATATCAAATTCAATATTACGAGGCTCAGAAATAATTTGGGAGATCTCATTATTCATCGGTTCTGTGTGAGAAGAATCATTAGCATACCTTGTATATTCTCTATTATTAACTATAAACAAACTCTCTTCATCCGGTGGAGTCAAATAGTGTCTATCAAAATTTATCATTAAAGTACTGTCACCTCCTAGATTTAGGTTTAGATTATTAACTACACCACTTTCCATTCCTTCTAACATTTCTTCAAAACCGCTTCTTGCAGCCCCTATATCTCTCCACATTTCTCGTGTATATTCCTCATCTTCCTCAGATGAAATAGATTCCCTATTGGACGTTGCATAAACACACTCTGTACCAGACAAAACTACAACAAACATAACCACACGCAAAACAAATAACATACTTTTTAGAATACCTTTTAACATAAGCCTACCTTAGTTATTATTAATTTAATAACGGGTATTATTGTATCATTTTGATAAATAATATTTAATAGGAATTAATAGGAATTTCAGAGACTGATAATTATCTAAGATTTTTAATCGACGATTATCTACCAACTAACCCCAAAAATTCATTAATATACAAAAATTCCATCAACAAATAAACTAAACTAATAAAAATGAAAGTTTTTATAAAATAACTAATAAAATTTTAAATTCCTTATAGACATATAAATTATATCGTTTAGTCTCTCAGACAAAATTAAATGAGGTACAAACATGTTAGAAAATTTTTTTAACCCAAAAAGTGCAGCCGTTGTCGGCGTTTCATCAGAACCAAATAAACTTGGAGCAGTTGTATTTAGAAATATGATAGACGCCGGCTATACCGGAAAATTATATGCCGTAAATCCAAAATTAGCAGGACAAGAGTTATATGGAAAACAATGTTACGCATCCGTAAAAGATATCAAAGAACCTATTGATTTGGTAGTAGTTGTTATTCCAGCAAAATTCACCATGGCTACAATAGATGATTGTATCGCAAACAAAACCAAAAACATAAGCATAATAACTGCTGGCTTTGGGGAAGTTGGCAATCATGAATTAGAAGACAGCATTGCCAAAAAATGCTCCGAAAATGGTATAAATTTACTGGGTCCTAACTGTCTCGGCCATATATCCACCTTCAATAACCTAAACGCGAGTTTCGCTGATGGCTTTCCTGATAAAGGAAATGTAGCTTTTATCTCTCAATCCGGCGCCTATTGCTCAGCAATGCTTGATTGGGCCAGAGGAAAAGGTATAGGTTTTTCTCATTTCATTTCTATAGGGAATAAGGCTCAATTATCTGAGACAGAACTATTAGAGGTTCTTAAAGATGATGTCAATACAAAAGCTTTTATTCTTTATTTGGAATCACTAAAAAACGGGCAAAAATTCCTAAAAATTGCAAAAGAGATTGTAAAGACAAAACCTATAGTTGTGCTAGAACCCGGTAAGTCATCAAAAGCTCAAGCAGCAAGTTTATCGCATACGGGAAGTTTAGCCCCAAACTACAGAGTTCTAGAAATAGCTCTAGAAAAAAGCGGTATAATACAAGCTCATACTACTAGGGAGTTATTCGGTCTACTGGAAATACTACAATACTGTAAACATAATGAATTTGATGGCGCTCTCGGACTTCTAACTAATGCCGGTGGTGTTGGAGTTCTGACAAGCGATCTATGTGAAGAAAACGGTTTAGATATTCCTAAACCATCTGACAAAACTATAGAAAAATTAAAGTCTGTATTGAGTGAAGAAGCTGCTTTTGGAAACCCAATCGATGTTATTGGAGATGCAAAAGCTGATAGATATGAAAATGCACTGAGAATACTATGCGAAAGTGGAGAATATAAAAATATTCTGGTCTTACTGACACCTCAAATGGTAACAGATGCTAAAGGTACAGCAGAAGCAGTAGTTAAGGTATCAAAAGAATTTAAAAATGTTAATATATTTACCTCCTTCATTGGTGGAAGTAGAGTTAGCGACGGTGTAAAAATTTTGGAACAAAACCATATAATAAACTTTGATTACCCTACTGACGCTACAAGGCTTTTAGGTTTATTAAAGAAACAGACAGCTTATAAAAATAAAACTTTCATCAGTGAACTAAAATCTAATGTTTCAAAAGAAATAGTACAAGCTGTTGAACAATCCAAAAATAATGGATTGGCTAGCTTACCACAAAATATTGTAAATATGATAATGGATCACTATGGGTTAGATTATCCTAAATCTGGCAACTATGTAGATAAGGCAGAAGCTTTATCATTCTGTAAAAAACTATTTCCAAAATCGGTGGTATTGAAATTGTCAGCTCCAGATGCTCTGCATAAAACAGAAATGAAAGGTATATATCTAAATATAGATGATGAAATTAAATTTGAAGAAGCTTGGAATGGTATACAAAATTCTATAAACAAATTTAAACTTAAAGATGCAAGTGTGCTAATTCAAGAAATGATAACTAACTCAACAGAGGTTATTATTGGTGTGAATAGTGATAAGAATTTTGGTAGGGTTATGGTATTCGGTAGTGGTGGAATATATACGGAAGTAATAAAAGATACTACCTTAAGAGTACTTCCAACCGATGAATTTATTCAAATGATTAACGAAACTAAAGTTGGTAAGATACTAAGTGGCGTTAGAGGTGAAAAACCTAAAGCTATTGGTAAACTTGCAGATACTTTATCAAAAGTGCAACAAATAGTTCTGGACTTGCCACAAATAACTTCTATTGATATAAATCCGGCTTTGATTACGGAAGATAGGGTTGTTGTTGTGGATTTTAAGGTTATATTGAAGTAATAGAATAGGATAGTGGAAAATACTAAATTATAGTAAATTTTTATTAAGTTAGCGGAAAAATACCTATGATATTATGGATATATCATGGGTATTTTTTTGAATTGAAATAGAATTTTATAACATCAATATAGGGTTTTATCATATCCTATAAGCCTGTAGCTATACTCATAACTTTACTTCTAGCATTTCTATCTATTAGATCTAGTTTTCTATCAGATATAACACTTGTGCTATAAGTCGTTACATCTTCAGAAATTTTATAACCACCATTGACTCTTTTATTTTTACTAAATAATTCACTTATACTCCTATCATTAATATTAAAACTTTTTTTCTTCACTTTTTTCTTTGTTTTTTTCTTCGTTTTCACTTTTTCTTCCCTTCCGTCCTTTTCATTTGAAGCTTTATCTAAAGCTAAAAACATATTTTTAGCTAAAGTTCTTAAAAAAGATTCGGAATTATCTTTAGCTATTGGTTTAAAATGTCCACTATCATTAGATATTTCAGATATTTTACCTTCCTTATCTACAGTAAAATAACCAGCTGCTATAACTGAAAAATTAGGGTTTCTTTCTTTATTCCAAGGAAAATTGCTATGGTGTTCCATTAGACCATCAGTAAATAAATATATGGAACCATCTTTATTAGGTACAGTAAAGTAATATTTTGCTTTTGGTTTGAGATTAGAACCATTGTATCTAAGCTCTATTTTTCCGTTCTTACAAACATTAATATCAAGCTTATCTTTATCATTAAATTCCCTCATTTTTCTTATTTCAAAGGTTTTTGTTTCTTCTCCAGTTCCAACCGAGTACATTAAATTGTTTTCATCGCTATAAGTATCATGTTTTTTTTCAATTATTTTAAGACTTGAAGAATTCTTTTTAAGAAATTCCATATTCTTAGCAAATTCAAAATTTTTTCGAAATACTGACTTTTTTTGTAAATTTGCTATCGCCATCACCTCTTCTTCAGGCTCCAAATTTTCTGAATCTTCTTCGGGACATTCTAACCCATTTTTTTTAACAAATTCATCAACTGCATTTTCAATTTCATTTTTAGTGGCTTTGTTAAATGGCTCCTCAAACCCAAATGAATTATTGGTTACATTTGTAGGTATCCCAAGATTTCTAAAATCTTTTTCATATAGACATTCATCATTTAAATTAAATCCTTTTTTATGGCTTAGAATGTAATTATTCTTTATTTTTTCAAAATCATCATCATTATCTTTTGGTAGATCTTTAAAATTATCATTATCTTCACCTGATGAATAATCAAAATCGTCATTATCTTCAGATAAATCTTCAAAGTCATCATCATCTTCTAAAGAAGGTTCTAATGTTTCTATAAGATTATTATCTTTATCATATTTTTCTAAAGTATAATTTTGTTTTTCATCATCTGTTTGCATTTTTAGTTTTATATTACCTGTCTTATGGAATTCAGTATATTCTCTGCTGTTATTTTCATTATTTATGATTTCTTCAGATATTGTTTTATTTTTACTAAAACTAAATACTTCAATTTTTTTAGAGTTACCAGATATTGTTGTGATTGTTGTATTTAATATTGAAGGATCAAATTTCTCAATTTTATTCCCTTTTTTTAATATAAGTTTGTTATCATTAATCTCAAACGAAACTTCTTCTTGTTTACTATTAGTTATTCTAAAATTTCCAGATATACTTTCATTTCTAATATCTGTTAATATTTTGTACAAATCCCTTATTGATAAAGCCCCTTTACTTTTAGCTCTTTCATATTCAAAAGTTTCACTATTTTCAACATAAAATTCTCTATCGTTACTCTCAATAGTATATGTATCCATATTTTTTTCCTAAAATTAAAACTATCTGAATTATGAATATATACAATTAATAATCAATTAAAAACACGTAAATACTACTTTTAAATATTTTCAGTAACCTATCAAAATATCCAAAACACAATTCCACCTAACCCACTAAAACACATCAGCCGACAAAATTCTTTTTCGTCCATTTTTAGTATTTAATATCAGGGTTCCATCCTCATCTAATTCTTCAAAAATACCTTCAAACTCTTTATCCTTAATTTTAACTGTTATAGTTTTTCCGAAATTATAGGCAAATGATAACCATTCGTTCCTTATTCTATCAAAACCAACGACTTGAAACTCTTTATCAAGAGCATCAAATATATTAACAAAATTTTCCATAAACTGTTTTCTGTCAATAATAAAGCCTTCAGTTAACAAATCAGTAGCTTCAAAAGATATCTTATCAACTATATTAGGGTGATAGTTTATATTCACACCAAATCCTACAACTAGAGTGCTATTCAGTATATCTCTTTCCAATAGTATCCCACAAAACTTCTTATTGTTTATTAAGACATCGTTAGGCCACTTGCAATTTATCTTGGTTTGACTACTTATTAATTTAATAATTGTTTTAGCAATAGCTAAGGATGTTAAAAAGGTATAATTTGAATAATTTATCCTACTGTTTTTAGTTTCTAGTAGTAATGATGCATAAATATTATTTGACTTAGCTGACTGCCATATTCTATCATCCTTACCTCTACCATTTGTTTGTTCGTTAGCTACCACCAAACTATCCGGAGGGTATTTTTTTACTTCTTTCATTGTAGTATCTACTTTATTAAGATAAAATATATTAATCATTTTTTATTTTTAGTTATTTATAGTAATTGTTAATTTAGTAAATTATTTTTTTTTATCAATTTATTAACAATTTATATCTTTATAAATACTTAATACTATTGATATTTTAGAGTTATTAACAACCTGTTAATAAGTTTTTATGTGTTATTAACCTGTTAATAATTTGTTTGTAACCTGTTAATTTTTTATTGAATAATGTTAATAAAGTTATATTAACATCTTTATTAACAATGTTATTAACAGAATCATTAACAAAGTGCTATATAAATTATTTAGTGAAGAGGATACCATAAAAGCTGTAGAAGCTTTAGCTAAAGAATCAAAATCTGGTGATATTATTGCACTTAATGGAGAATTAGGTTCCGGAAAAACTTTTTTTGCTAACGCTTTTATAAATTATTTTTTGGCTAAGAACGGTATGGCTAAAATTAATGTTACAAGTCCAACTTTCAACCTGGTAAAAGTGTATGATGTTGGTGATTTTGATGTTTATCATTTTGATCTCTACAGGGTAAAAAATGAAAAGGAATTGCTGGAGTTAGATTTTGATTCGGCTTTTGCTAATGTTAGTTTAATAGAATGGCCTGAAATAGCAGTAAATCTTTTTCCAAGAAAACAGGTTAGGAATGTTAGGATAAATATTTGTGAAGGTTATAGGATGCTTGAGGTAGATTAGGTTTTTGTAATATTTTGGAATTGTAGTATATAATAGTTTGTTTCTGGTTGAGATAGTGAATGTCTAAGTGTTAGTTTGTGTTATTATTGGAATTTTTGTTTTAATATTTTGCGTTTACATTAACCCCAACCTCGCTTTTCATCCCAACTTCATCCTTATTTTTAGCTGATAGG
>CAPZCD010000052.1 GCA_948744995.1 uncultured Rickettsiales bacterium
AAATGGAGACCAGAGCCAAGAATTTAAGAAAATTTAAAAAGCGAGGTTGGGGTTATGTTAATACATGGTAGTTTGTTATATTAGTATAATAACATATCCTACTATATTATAGACTAATTACTTTTAATACATATTATTTTTATTAAAATACAAAGAAGTTTATATGAAAAAGCTATTAAATGTAATTATAATATTATCAACACTATTAATAGGCACAGCATCTGTAGTAGCAGAAATGGTATTGTATAATACAAAAACAAGGAAATTTCATAAGTTAGACTGTGAATGGGCCAAACAATGTACTGTAAATTGTATTAAAATTGACAGAAAAGAAGCCATTAAAAGAGGAGGAGTTTCTTGTAAGATTTGTGGTGGTTAAAAAAGTTAACTGATACGATAGGTATTTGTTAAGCAACAAAAATTTAGTAAAAACAATATCAAAGCGAAAGTATGGTAATATATAAATAAAGGAAAGAGACAAATGAACCACCTCAAGTTCGCCGTTATTTAAAGGAATATATAAAATCTTAATTTAACACTAATCTTGTTTTAAAATTTAAAATATATTGAAAAATGGGAAAAATATTTTTAAAACTTTAAGAGTGAAGTTAGGTTAAATATAATAAAATTATCATAGATAACATAAATAAGCCTAGTTTTAGTTTTTACAAAGAATGAGCTTATATTCTATGCTTATAATATTGGATATACATAGTTTATAATATAAATAGCAAACAACCATACAACTTAAACAATCAGAAACCGTAATATTTCGTAACAAAAATTTATTTGATTGTAATACCATTTATATGTTATACTATAATCAGTTTTATTGTTATCATTACAAATGTATAAACAAGGTATTACTGAAAATTTTGGAAAGAACAACACAATAGATTACAAGTTGCCAAGAACTGGTGTAGCTATACATCCTACCGCCATAGTTAGTAACAGCGCCAAAATAGGCGATGGTACTATTATAGGGGCCTTTTGTGTCATAGGTGACAACGTTACCATAGGTAAGAACTGTGAAATAAAGTCACATGTAGTGATAGAAGGCTATACCACCATAGGAGACGACAATAAAATATTTTCATTTGCTGTTATAGGACAGGATCCACAAGATCTTAAGTATTCAGGAGAAAAATCAAGAATAAAGATAGGCGATGGTAACAGAATTAGAGAACATTGTACTATACATCCAGGAACTAGAGGTGATAGTATGGTTACCAGGATTGGCAATAACAATTTGCTTATGGTTAATACTCATGTAGCACATGATTGTAAAATAGGTAATAATTGTATTTTAGCTAATAATGTTACCCTAGGCGGTCATGTTCATATAGGAAATTATTCAGTTATTGGAGGAATGTCTGCAATACATCAGATGGTTCATATAGGTAAACATTCTATGATAGGTGGTATGACGGCTGTTGAACGTGATGTTATACCTTATGGTGTTGTAGTTGAAGAAAGAACAACCAGTTTAGAAGGTATAAATCTTATAGGGCTTAAGAGGCGAAATTTTACTAAAAAAGATATGAATAACTTAAGGGCATTCTATAAGGAAGCATTTTGCTCTGATTATGGAAGTATTTTTGATATAATAAACAGTCTAAAAGATAAATATAGGACGTCTAAAGTTGTAATGGATATAATAGATTTTATATCTAAAGATTCTAAAAGACACTTTACCACCAAAAGAAAATAATGGATAGAATAGGTCTCATAGTTGGATCAGGTAGTTTACCGGTTAATGTCATAGAATATTGTAATGGTAACAATATAGAGGTTTATGCTGTTCTACTAAAGGATTTTGCAAATAGAAAAAAATATAATTATAACTGCAAGGACTATATAGAAACGGGTATAGGGCGTGTTGGAAAAATTATCAGGTTTTTTAAAAAAAATAAGGTTAGTAATATAGCCTTTGCTGGTGGTATAAGAAGACCTTCGCTGTCAAGTATCTTTGTTGACTTGAAAGGGTTTATTCTTTTGAGAAGAATACTTAAATCTAGAAAATTAGGCGATAATAGTGTATCAGAGATAATAGTAGAATTCCTGGAAAAGAATAACCTAAATGTTCTAGCGGTAGATGATATACTTAAAGATTGTAAAGTAAACCATGGTTCCAATACCAATCTAAAGATTAAAAAAGAATATCTGGAAGATATACAAATAGGAAAGGAATTATTGGAAAAGTTGAGTGATTTTGATGTGGGTCAAAGTGTGGTGGTGCAACAAAAAAATATTATAGCTGTGGAGGGAGTAGAAGGTACGGCTAATCTAATAAGGAGGTGCAATAATATAAAATATAAAAAGGGGAGAAAACCGGTTTTAATTAAAATGAAGAAAATAGGGCAAACAAGTAAGATAGATTTGCCTTCGATAGGTTTAAATACTATAAAACAATTATATGCGAATGGCTTCTCCGGTATAGCTTTAGACCATGAGAATTGTATAGTAATTAATAAGGATACAACTTTAAAATTGGCTGAAAAATTAGGAATATTTGTGATTGGGATATAAAGCTAACCACACCCAACAGTGTGGTTAGTCTATAAAGGAGGCAACCTAATTATATATAGCATATATTAAAATACAAGTAATTATATTTATTATAAATGGAGAAAAAATAAACTGATATGGAGTAATAAGAGAATAAGATTTGATTGCTGTTTGGGTGTTTTTTGGGTGTGTGGTTGAGGAATGTTGTACTGAAACTCTTTAAAATAAAAAATAAGAATTTTTAATATTTTTATGGAAGATAAAAGATATATTGATATAAGTTTCTGTTATTAAAATATTAATAAGTTTGAACTATTTTGCAGTAATGTTTGGAGTTTTGTGGAAAATTTTATTATAGAACATTAATTTTTTGAGGAGGGGGATCTAAACAAGAAAGCCTGAGCCTTAAAGAATCAAGGGAAGCTATGGTAGCTATGGATAGCCAAGAATTCTAGGATATCAATATATAAAATTTCTTGCTTTATTCTGAATAATCCTGTATTATAAACTATAATAATTTTTTTATTTTAAAATAGGAGAAATTCTATGAATAGCAGATTAATTGCTATATTAGTTATCTGTACAGCTAGTTTATATAGTTGTACAACAAAAAGAACTGATCCTGGTTTTGTTGACTACACTGCTAAAAATGCAATAAAACCATATACAAAAATTGGAAAAGCTTGTAATTATAATCTATCTGTATTTGCATATGAAATTGGGATTCCACTAGGACTTCGATGGGGTGAAGCTACAATAGAAAATATAGTCAAAGAACACGGTATGACTGATGTTGTAACAATTGAAAATACATCTAGTCTTTATCCGTTCCTTACTAAGGAGTGCATTATAGTCAAAGGAAATTAATTTTTTAGAATTTTATCCTTAAATAAGAGAGATTGCTTGTTTATATGAGATTGATTATTTTTTAATCAATCCTTCTAGTATAGAAGAAATATTTTTTCTACTATTCCATTTTATAATTGTTATTTTTTTTGTTGTGTAGGAGACCTAGCTCATCATTAGATGATAGATTTTAATTGAATAATGATTAAAACATGTTATACTATATACACAAACAATTAAACAATAAATCTATTAATATCTAAAGGTAAAAGGTAAACAATTATGAATAAGATAAAAATAACCATAGAGATAGAAGAGATAGAAGAGAAAGAAGAAGAAGATAATAAAGATACAACTAATAACAATAGTAATGATAACAATATAATTAATATCATTGATAGTAACAGAGAAGAAAAAGAATTAAAAAGCTTTCTAGGTGAAGAATTTATAGGTTATAAAGGTAGAGATGCTATAGATAAACTTATGAGTGAAAGAAGAGGACATATAAAAGATGCCTTCTTTAGAAAAGAAATAGGTGATATAGCTTTAGTATGGGGAGATAATAGAAAAGGATTACAACATATCATTAAAAGAAGAAAAGAATTAAAACAACCATTAGGTAAATTATTTGATACCTTAACAGAAGTTATAGAAAATGGTGAGATTGAAATTGATATTGCTAATAAGAAATTTACTATATTCTACAAAAGAAAAACTGCTATTATAGGTTTTAGAATTCTAAAAGATGGAAAGTTTAAATTTTTACTCACAGCCTATTACGACTATGATTATAGAAAAAATACAAGTTGGTAAAAGGTTAGGTTACTAATTTACCATTACTAGAGACAGACACCAACTCTCAGCTAGGAGTTCCTCTCTAAACTCGTATTTCAATAGGATTATACAATATTTTGTTTAAAGGTCAAGTGGAGAGAATAGGGAAAATGCTTATATTAATAAACGTTATATAATTAATGTTTTATTATTTTTTGTGTTGAACCTGTCTTTGTGCGGAAAATTTTATGTAAGATATCTATTAAAACACATCCTTGATTATTACCCAACAAAACATATATTATTAATAACTAAATTATTAATATTGACGGAGTAGAATAATGAAAATATCAAAAACCATGGAAAGTGCCGTAAACAAACAAATTACAAACGAATTTGAGTCAGCTTTTTTATATTTATCAATGTCAACCTGGTTCAGCGAAAACAATTTGCCAGGTTTCGCCAATTGGTGTTATGTGCAGTTTTTAGAGGAGCAAGAACACGCAATGAAATTTCATAAATATGTACTTGATAGACAAGGCAAACCAATTATAGATGCTATTTCAAAACCAAAGGCAAGCTGGAAGAATCCTATAGATGTATTTAATGACATTCTAAATCATGAAACCAAAGTTACTTCAAAAATCAACGATCTCTACAAGAAAGCCAAGGAGGAAGATGACTATACCAGTATGTCATTTTTGAATTGGTACCTTGACGAGCAAGTGGAAGAAGAGGAACAAACAGCAGATATATTGAATAAACTAAAAATGAATGGGGATTCAAAATCCGGCTTAATGTTTTTAGATAGTACATTATCTAACAGAAAGAAATAATTTGATATTGTGCCATGTTTTTGAAATTCTTTAGATGGTGCTTTTCTGGTTTTTTACTTCTGCTATTATCAGCCGAAGCAAATTCAACACCAATAGCATGCCCGGTATGTGCTGTAGCTATTGCTTCCGGATTAGGTTTATCAAGAGCTCTTGGTGTAAAAGACGCAGTAGTCGGTGTTTGGGTTGGTGCTCTACTACTTGCAATAAGCCATGGATGTGTAATATTTCTCAGAAAGAAAAATATAAAAAATATTATGCTGGAACTATTGGTTTACGTTATAACGTACTCCCTCATATTGCCGATGTATATAGGTAAAACCTCAGCAATAGTTTTTAATTTGGATAGAATTTTTGGTATAGATAAATTTCTGTTTTCTATAGCAGCCGGTAGTATAGTACTTTTTACTAGTTCAAAGTTATATTTTTTTATGAAAGAGAAAAATGGTAAGCCACATTTTCCATATGAAAAAGTAGTTTTACCCGTGACTAGTTTGCTGGTTGTAAGTATTCTGTTTAACTTTGTTCTGTAGGTGTATTTATGAAGGTAATAGATAATCTAAATGATTTTATCCAAAAGATGGATGATGCTAAAAAGGTGAATCCACTGGATTTGTCAAGCGATCAAGATTTGACAATAGCTATAATGAACCTGATAAGTATAGAAGAACACCTGTTTTTTAGTGGTGCTAAAACTAAGGATAGTTCTTTTTATGATTTAATTGAGAATGTGAGGGAGTACCGCAAGGAGCTACTTGGCAAAATAATAAAATCCTATAGAGGTGAGGTCTGGTGTATATCTAAACACCTCTTGGCAAGTTGTATGCGGTTATCTGAAGTTGCAACGAAGGCTTTACATGCCAATAAAAAAGAAGAGGCTTATGATCTGTTTGATAAAGCTTATAACCTGTACTGCTTGTTTTGGGGATTGAATCTCAATGCACTAGATACGGATGAAGCTAGAAAACTTATAAAAGGTTTAGATAAAGATACTACTGATAATATTGAAAGAGATAGTATTAAAAATGAAGAAAATATTAATTTTGCAGAAAGTAAAGATGTTGATATTGATACCGAAAATGATGTTAATTCTGAAAAAGGAAAAAAAGGTTTTGTGAAATCTATAAAAGATTTTGTAACTAAGGCAATAGATTGTTGTAAGGAGTAGTGGTGGTTCTAGTTTTGTTTTTTTAATTCGAATATAATATGTTAAAATAAGTAAATATGTTTAAATATAAATTATGCATGTATTTTGTAAAAGTTATTTTATTTTCTTATCTTAAGAAAATATTTATCCATATTTAGTATATTTATAAGTGAGAAAAAATGAGGTTAAAGTTAATTATTGATTGCATGTCAACTAATATCTACTTATACTAAAATTTTTCTTACTTGTTTTTGGAACAATATTTATAGATTTTTGTTCCACATATACTTCTCTTGCTTCTGAGATAATTTTACTTATTTTTCATCTTTCTCGAATAAATCTTTTAGAGCTAAATCATCTATTTCTTTATCGGTTCTTGGAACTTTCTTATTTGGATTATGTTTTTCAATTCTTAATTCATTTTGTATCCAGCCAGATTTTATTATTTTTATGTATTCTGCGTTTTTTTTATCATTAGGATTATCATTTGCCTCAAACGCATCTATAGCATCACAAATATTATCTGTAGTTACTATACTTTCCGTATAAAATTTATAATCTTCCTTATTTTTAGCTGTTTCCATAAAACCTCCTATATTTGTTTGAATTATAGATATATAATAAGCAACATTTTTAATTTGAAATATTTTATTTTTTGATTAATAATTAAAATCTACATAATTTTCTTAATTCTTTTCTCTAATACAATATTATATTTCTATATTGCTTCTATAAAATCTAAAAAATATAAAAGATATAATTAAAACTTTTAATAAATTCTTTCTTTTTACATAATTATTAATCGTATTCGAGAAGTAATAATAATTGTTATTGAATCCTAATCATTACGATTGTCAACATTTTTTTTGGTCGAGTATTCTCTTTGTTGAGATACAATATCAGCTAATGCACTAACTCAAATTTTTTCTTTATTTATAAAACTGTTTCATATTGCAAGGTCAATACTAATATCAACATTTCTCATTGATTTTGATTATTTATATTTCTCTTTCTGCTTTCAATTTGGGACATCTTAAAGAAAAAGAAAACTTAATTGATGAATCAATTGAGTTCTATATTCTTGTATCAGAATATGAAGACGAGCCATTTGTATTCCACAATAAAAAGCATAAATCAAGAA
>CAPZCD010000053.1 GCA_948744995.1 uncultured Rickettsiales bacterium
ATCTTAAGGAAGGATATATGACTAATTTAAAATCTGATGCGGGTAATTTATCTCAAGGTGAAAGGCAACTATTGGCAATAACAAGGGCAGTTATAGCGGATAGACCTATTCTGATTTTTGATGAGGCTACTTCTTCTGTTGATACTAGAACTGAAAAACTTATAAATGATGTGCTAGATACTCTATTTATGGATAAGCTTGTGTTTGTTATAGCTCATCGATTGTCTACAATACGGAATGCTGATAAAATAGTAGTTTTGGAAAATGGTGAAATTGTGGAATTTGGTAATCATGAGGAACTACTGAGGAATAGGGATAGATATTACCAATTGTGTTGTGGTAAGGCTGAGTTGGAGTAGATTACCATTAGTTTTTAAAACTATCCACCATACCCTTTATATTCTTCCTATGTGCCCAAAATATAACCAACATCAGAAAAATCACAGGTATAGCAACAAATTTATATAAAAAACAAGCCGAAGTTACCGTAACAAAGGTAGAAATTAAAGTTGCCATAGCAGAAATATGGCCTATAAAAAAGATAAACAGCCAAGTTATAGCGCTAGTCATAAAAAGCTTAACATCTATAGCTAAAATACCCAACATAAAGCTAGAGAAACCTTTACCACCATGAAATTTTAACCAAGGACTGAATATATGTCCCAATGTGGTCGCACATAAAACATTAATCGCAAAACCAAATCCGAAAAGTTTTTTAGCTATAAGAACCGGCAAATAACTTTTTAGCCCATCCAAAATAAATGTTAACGCTGCGTACTTAAAACCCATTAACCTGAATACATTTGTTGCTCCAATATTTCCAGACCCGAATTTTCGTATATCTGTTTTTTTGATAAGTTTTGATAGAATTAAGCCAAACGGTATACCGCCAATTATAAAGCTGATAGTTATATATAAAAATGTTATAGCTATCTCATATGAAGTTTTATCCAAATAATACATTATTTTCCCTGTATATCTTTAAAATTTATTAGATTGTCACTATAATCTATGTTGATATTGGCACTATCATACTCTACATCAACAGTCTCACAATCATAACTATAATCAACGTCTAATTCTCCATTGTCAACTATATCAAATCTCAGTTCTATACCGGCTTTTTGGTCGGTAAAAACTAAAATGGCGTTAAATGGGATGACTATTTTTTCTATTCGACCACTAAAACTCAAATCAACGGAAAAGTAATTGTTACCAACATCCAAATTAGCAAATTGGTGCTGAAGGATTAATGTAATCTCCTCAGGGTATTGTTTTTTAAGGTAATCTGGCATTATTACCTTTTTGTGTTTTGTATTCACAACAAATAAGAAACACAGGTTATCGTTTTTTATTTTCTGTGCTTTTTTTAGTGCCAGCTTAGCAACGTTCCGCATCGCTTTTTCAATAAGTATGTTGTAATCTAATTCTGTATTCATTGTAGTAAATTTTCTTAAAATGTGATAACTTTTCATGAAAAGAATATACTAAAAATTTTTGTTTACAATTGGTTTATTGATGTCTTATTATTTATGGAGCATATTTTTTGGGATTGCTTACTGATGGTTGATTATAGTTAAGTAATTATTGTATTCTTTTATAATAATCACATTTGCTATAGTTTTTTATTCTTATGCTATTTTATCTCTTATATTCCATTGTTTTTAGATAATTTATCAACCATTGATGGGTAAATCTTACTAAATACTATCTGTCTATAGATCAATACACCAGAATTATCAAAATTACTTTATTTGCATTCCTAATCAATTCAACAAACCCCTATCAATAAAATTAGAATAACCAAACAGATCCAACAACAGTTTATATCTATCCAAATTATTATTACTCTTCATAACTTTTTGTGTATAGTTCACAGCCAGTCCCAACAAATCAAAATCCCTATCGAGATCAGCTATTTTATATTGTTGCCTACCACTTTGGCGCAGACCCATAACCTCACCAATACCCCTAATCTTCAAATCTTGTTCAGCAATTTGGAAACCATTAGTTGTTGACCTTATTATATTTAAACGCCTTAAAGTGTTTTTAGAGCAACTTTCACCATTATACAGTAGTACGCAGTAGGATTGTTTTTCTCCACGTCCAACCCTACCTCTAAGTTGGTGCAGCTGTGATAGGCCAAATCTTTCGGGATGTTCTATAACAATTATGGTTGCTTCTTTTACATCAATACCAACCTCCACAAGTGTTGTAGATACCAGAATTTTTTTGCCATTTTCAGAACAAAAATCTTCCATAATTGTATCTTTTTCCTTTTCTCTCATTTTACCATGTATAACAGCTACATTAGCTTCGCCAAAAAAATCGCAAAATTCTCTAAATTTATTATTGACATCGGTGAGATCAATATTTTCATTTTCTTCTACAAGCGGACAAATCCAGTAAATTTTTTCCCCCAGCTCAATTCTTTCTTTTATTCTATTAAGTAAATCTATATATTTATCTTTAGTATTTATCATAGTAGTTATGATATTTTTTCTGTCCACAGGTTTACCAGCTATAATTGTTAAATCCATCTGGTTATACAACGTTAGAGCCAAAGTTCGCGGTATTGGTGTAGCTGACATAGCTAGAACATCCGCTTCAGGATTTTTCCCAATTAGAATTAGCCTTTGCTCCACACCAAATCTGTGCTGCTCGTCTATTACAACAAAACCCAGTTTTTTAAATTCAATATTTTCCTCTATAAGTGCATGGGTTCCGATCAATATGTTTATCTTACCATTTTTTATGTCTGCTACTATACTGTCTCTCTTTTTACCTTTTATTTTTCCACTTAATAGACCTACATTAATGTCTAGATCTTTGCAAAAATTACTTATATTCTCAAAATGTTGTTGAGCCAGTATAGATGTTGGAACCATTAGAACACATTGTTGACCGTTTTCAATATAGTTCAACATACTGATTAGCGAAACTATAGTTTTACCACTACCAACATCCCCTTGTAAAAGCCTAGACATTTTTTTGTCGGAAAAAGTATCATTTTCTATAGCCGTTAGAGCAGCCACTTGATCTTCCGTTAATTTGAATTTAAGTATCTCGTTTATAAATTTGTTTTTAAGTTTTCTATCTCTGTTTTCCAGTATAGTTTTTTTATTTCTACTAGAATTAATTTTCTTTTCAAAAGCAAAAGTTAATTGCTCAGCTAAAAGTTCATCAAATGCTAGTCTTCTAACATATTTGCTGTTTTTTACATCAAAATCCTCGGTTGGTTTATGAATGTTTATGAGACTATCCTTCCAACCAATCCATTTAGTTTTGGTAAGCAGATTATTATCTAACCATTCGGGTAAATTCGGCGTGTTTTTTATTATAAAATCCAAATTTTTTATTAAATCCTTGTTACTTAGACCATTTGTGAGACAATATATTGGTTCAAATATTGGAATATCTTTAAGTTCATTAGTTATGTAATCCGGATGGATGATTTGTATCTGATTATTAAAAATTTCAGTTTTACCACTTACAAATACATCAGAATCCACTTTTAACTTTAAATTGATGTAATTTTCATAGTACTTATAGAATACTATCGTAATAAAATTTTGTCCTAGATAACAGGTCACGGTGTATGGTTGTTTGGATCTGGAAGGAGGGTTATGGCTAACCACCCTAACCTTTGCTATTATGGTACTATTGGCCTCTATAGCTTCTATACCTTTGACTATTTTTCTTGCCATTATTCTTTCGGGTATGTAGGTCAGTAGGTCTAGCATTTTACAACTACTGGTTGTATATTCTACATCTTTTTTGGATAGTAGCCGCTCGTAAATTTTTGCCTTTTTGGAACCAATACCGTTAATGTTTGATAAATCTGTGAATAAAAAATTTAAAATTTCGTCTCTCAAATCTTTACAACTTATAAGTATAAATAGTTTACTAGAATATTTTTGTTAAAAAACAATAGCAAACCTTCCAAATAAAAAATGGCGATACTTTGATGAATTGAAATTAATTATTCTTTATGCAATAAATCTATTGTATAATTTACATTACAAATTATAATTATCCCAGTAATCAAAAAAATTAAAGAATATGAAAAAAGAAGAATTCATGAAACTAGCCATAGACAAATCAAAGTATGGTATGGATAATAATTTTGGTGGACCATTTGGAGCCGTTATTGTTAAAGATAATGAGATTATAGCTGATGGGTTTAATATTGTTACGAGTTCAAATGATCCAACTGCACATGCGGAAGTTACAGTTATAAGAAAAGCCTGTGAAAAATTAAAGACTTTCAATTTAGAAGGTTGTGAATTATATACTTCCTGCGAGCCTTGCCCTATGTGTCTGTCCGCAATCTATTGGGCTAGAATAAAAAAGGTCTACTATGCAAATACAAAAGAAGATGCTGATACTATAGATTTTAGCGATAAATTTATTTATGATGAGTTATCAAAAGCCAGAAAAGATAGAAAATTAAAAATGGAGCAAATAGGCAGAGATGAGGCTATTAAGGTGTTTGATGCTTGGTCTAAAAAGGTAGATAAGGTTGAATACTAGTTTACGAGTATAATTTTAGCTTTTGGTATATTAATTCCAATCCCATTTAACTCACAAATAAAATAGAAAATTAATTGTTTTATCTATATTATATAGGCAAAAAAATAATCGATTTATATATGCAGGACAAAATTACATTTCGTTCATTAACCAATAAGGACGTGGATTTAATGTATAATTGGCTAATTGAAGAACATGTACATGAATGGTTTGCTAGCACAATTAATATAAGTATAGATTTTGTTAGGGAACATTTTATAGACAAAAATGATTTTAAACAACGTTGGATTTTTCAAATAAATGGCATTGATATTGGATATATTCAGAATTATTTTTATGAAGATGATGACAAAATCTCCACAAATTATAAAAATGATATAGGAGCAGAAGAAGGAAGTGTTGGATTGGATTATTTCATCGGTGATAAAAACTATATCCATAAAGGATATGGGAAAATTATTTTAAAACATTTTCTTGAAGATATTATTTTTCCAGATCCAAGAGCTAAATCTATAATTGTTGGCCCAAGAACGAAAAATTTAGCAAGTATAAAAATACTTGAAGCAAATGGCTTTAAATGGTATAAAAATGTCATAGATGATAAAGATAGAAATGAATATATGATGATTAGATTTCCTTAATATTTAGTTTACTTCAATGAAGCGTAATTTATTGAAAGTTGTATTGTTTGGATTATAATTTTACCAATTTATCCAAAAACAAAATTGGTTATGAAAAGAAGATTTAGAACAAATATCTTAGTTAGAAATAATAGAATTAAGGAAATGGAAGAATTAGGAATAGTAGTAAATCACAAAATTCTATCTAATGAAGAATATCTAGAGGAACTAAAAAATAAGTTGGTCGAAGAGACAAACGAAGTTATTGAAGCTAAGAATATAGATGAACTTTCGGCTGAAATTTGTGATGTTTTGGAAGTAGTAGAACATATTATTGATGCCTATAAATTAGATATGAATTATATTCAGCAACTAAAGAAGAAAAAAGAAGATAAAGTTGGGAAATTTGACAAAAAGAATAAGACATTTTGGGTTGAAATAGATGAAGAAAATCCAGAAATTGACTATTATTTATCAAGACCAACTAAATATCCAGAAATTTTTGATGAATATGGTAAATTCTGATTTTGGTTGATTTGGGTAGTATTTTAATGTTTACTGCTAGTAACTTTTTTTAAACTAAAACTTTTTTCCCTACCATCTTCAGAGAAATGGTAGCAGAAAATAAAATCCAGCCCTAATTTTGATCCTAATTTTGGTTATATATTATCCTAAATGCTTCCTTTAGCAACAGTTCTAGCTCCAGTTTTTTAGAAAGAAGTTCCAGCGTATCGTTGAAGTTACTTACCGTTTTACTTGACTTAAGTAAGTTTATAGCTTCCTCATATTCATTTTTGTCTATTAATTCTTTAAATTTTTCTTCTAATAACGTTAAATTATTATTACCACTGGCTTTTGTTAGTCTAATATTACTTTTTATTAAATTTTTTATATTTTTATCATGTTTTCCGACATTTTCTACAGATTTTAATTCTTTGGAGAAATTTTCGATAATTTTACTATTAGTTATTGAATCGTTCTTATGGTCGTACATTTTTAGTACAACAGCGTGCAGTTCGTTATTATTTTTCGTCATATTTTCAACAATACCAAGTGTATCTGAGAAATTTTTGCCAAGTGTACTATAATCTTTAATTTCCAAAAGGTTTATTATAATCTTTATATTATTATCCTCTCCTTCTTTAGTTTGATTTTGTAACTTTACAATCACTTCATTATATCTATCTACATTTGACGTAATTTTATCAATACTAGCTTCTAGATCTTTCTGTTTAATCTCCAAATCCTTTATTTTATTTTTCAAATCTATACTAATTTCTCTTAATAAAATCTCCTTCTCCTTATTGTAGCTGCTACTATGTACCAACATTTGTTTTCCATTAAAAAAATAAAAGTTTACAGTAACGGATATGCCTAAAAGAATTATCAGTAGAATTATAATAATGTTATTGTATTTATTTTTCATTTTATTCACACATTTTTAATAGATTTTCATAAGCTTCTGTAAAACCATTGAGCGAATATACGTCAATGAGTTTTTGTCCGTTATCATATTCTACTTCAATAGAAAATATAGGGGTTCTTAATAATTCTTTTATTATGTTTTGATCATCAAAATAGTTGTAGGCCCAACCTTTGTCTTCGTGCGTCATAATTGGAAATTTGATTTTTTGTATGTTTATTTCGGCATTATAAGCTTCCCTTTTAAAAATTTGTCCGAAGGAAAGAAAAATTTCTGATTCCTTCTCTCCTGCATATTTGAAAACTATGAAAAAGGATTCGCCTCTTTTATTTAAATTATCGTAACGTCTGCTTGGTAATGACATAGTATAACAAATCAGCTTATTTGTTTTTTCGTCGATAGCTCTGAACACAACCCAATCGCTAAAAACGGCGAGTGGTTTGCTGTTTTTGGCAATACTGCAGCCACTATATAGCGTTAAAACAAAATTTAGAAAGTAAATAATTTTTCTACTATACATAAAAAATTTGTGTTGCTGAGTATATTATAGGTAAAATTAATAATAAAACAAGTTATATATAACAAATATATTAACCCCAACCTCGCTTTTCATCCCAACTTCATCCTTATTTTTAGCTG
>CAPZCD010000054.1 GCA_948744995.1 uncultured Rickettsiales bacterium
CTATTTACCACAATGGGTATTGCATTAATGCCAGGAGATACTATAATTATACCTGCTACTTTAGCTGTTGGTGGTGTTTATATACTGTATAGGGGTGGGAAGTTTGTTGCTAGTGCCATAAGGAAAAGAAGAGAAGGCAAAAAAGATAAGGTTACGGTATGTCGCCATGATGATCAGGTAACAGTAGCTGCTCCAAATCCTATGCCTCCTAAAGGACCTAAGAAGGATGAGGAGGAGAAAGAGGAAAGTAAAAGAGATAAGAAACCAGTAAGAACTGAACCACAAAACCTAAATGAAAAGTTAGCTCTAGAGGAAGCAAAAAGTGGTAGCGGAGAAAAAATTGAAATGACATTAAAAGATCCTAAATATAATGATGGTAATTGGTGCAAAAAACAGTACATTCATGTAAATCCGGATGGTACAAAAATCAATATACACTATTTTGAAAATTTATTAACAGGAGCTAGAGAGGGATTTAAGTTTAAATGATTGATAAAAAGAAATATTATAATAATTTAGAGTTTATTTCTGCATTATTTCATGCAGATTTATTGAATGAAAATGATATTTCCGATATATCAAATTATCTGTTAAATAACGGCTATGATGATATTCATTTAATTGATATCTGGTTATCCCGTAAAGGTGACAAAACTGAAATTTTGAGTAATTTCAACTCGTTTTTAAGGGAAAAAGGATTAGTCATAAGTTCCAAAGAAAAAGCTATCAGTATTCTGATTAATTTGATATTTAATGAAATTTTAGGTGATAAAATATCTTTTATGGACGGAATAGAATTTATAATTCAATATTTACTTGATAACAGCAAAAATAAGGAATTTGTTGGAGATTATTTGGGATTAGAAAAAATAATTAGTATCTACTATGCCGTAGATGATGGTGATATAACTGATAAAAATGAAATAAAAAAAGCTTCAAATCTGGGAATAGAAATAATTAGGGAATATGAAAAAACCAATACCAACTGCTAAAATTAACTTTAAGGAATACTTCTAAATATTAAAAATGGTGGAGATAATGGGACTCGAACCCACGACATCCTGCGTGCAAAGCAGACGCTCTAGCCAACTGAGCTATATCCCCATTCATATTCTACAATATTTTTTTTAAAACACAAGGTAGCCTTGGTAGCAAAGGGGGGGCTCGAACCCTCGACCTGCGGATTATGATTCCGACGCTCTAACCAACTGAGCTACTTTGCCAACGGGCTAACTATAAATCATAACTATAAAATATCAATAATTTTATGAATAATTTTATAAATACCATTGACTAAATGTAAAGTTAATTTATTATTTCATCAGTTATTAAAAAAATATAGGAGATAAAAATGGATGGAGAAGTAATAGAAAAAAAAATAGAAGATTTTTTAAAAGTCGGAGTCGAAGAAGATAGTAATTTATATTATTTAAAAAATGAAAGGAATGATTTTATAACTGGTGAGTTTGGAGAAGATGATGATAAGAAAAATTATTATTTTATAAGAGCTAATAATGGTAATTTCTATCGAGTTGATGAATATAATAATCTTCTTAAGGAGGATGGTAGATTTATTTCATCTAAATATACTAAAGCTAATTATATTCTTGCTATTGATAATACAGGTTTTTTAAAGAGCCGTACTGAAGATAATTTAGATGGTGGACTTACTTGGCCAGACGATAGTGATAATTTTCCGGAAAAAGTTAATATAACTAAAATTAAAGGTGTTGCCATTGATGGAGATGAAATGGAAAGAGATTTACCTAGTTTTTTAAAAGCAGTCGAAAGTTCTTGTAATGATGAAGATAGCGATAAAGGTAAACTTACTGAAATAGTAAATACAGCAATAGAAAATAGAATAAATTCCTATGAACAGCAATTGAATAGAAAAGCCGAAGAATTAGGAAAAGCAGAAGCGGAAAAAATAAAGTTGGAAAAAAAAATTGAAAAACTGGAGAAAAAAAAGAAAAGACAAGAAAAAGCAATCGAAAAAAAGGAAAAAATTTTACAAAATACAGAAGACGAAAAAGAGAAAGTAAAAGCATTGCAAGATAAAGCAAGAGCAGAAGGATTGTTGGCTAAATTAGAACAAGAATTAACAGTTAAAAAACAAAAATTAATAAATAAAAATCAAGAATTAAAAGATAAAAATCAAGAATTAACAAAAATAATAAACAGTAGAGAAGAAATTGAAAAAACAAAATTAGAAGCAAATAAATTAATTAAAGAAAAGGAAGTTGAAAAAGCAGAAAAATTAGATCTTGCTATAGAAAAAAATGCAAAAAATCTATTAGCAAAACAACAAGAGTTAGCGGCGGCAAAAAAAGCACTTAATCTGTTTGATAAAGACAAAGAAATAAGAGCAAAAGAAATTGAACTTAAAACGGCAGAAAAGAAACACAAAGAACTTACAAATAATAAAGAAGCAAAAGAAGAAGAACTAACAAAAAAGTTAGAATTAGAAAAAGTAGGACTTGATAAAGCACAAGCACAAGGCGACCAAACAAAAATAGAAGAAGCTAAGAAAAATGTTAAAATAGCAGAAAATAATTTAGAAATATTTAAAAGAGAGAAAGAAATTCAAATCCTAGCCAATAAAATTAATGATAAAAAAGCCGAATTAACCGAAAAAGAACAAAAATTTAAAGACAAAGAAAAAACAGCACTTGCAACAAATAAACAAGAAGATATTAATGCTGCAAAGAAAGCAAAAGAAGAAGCTGAAAAGATAAGAGGAGAATTAGAAATATTTAAAGGGCAGAATGAAGTATTTAAAAAACAGAAGGATGTATTAAAGAAAGAATCAGAAGTACTAGAAGATCCAAATAAAAAAGAGGAATTAACAGATGCTAAGCTGGGACTGATCATATCACAAAAGGAACTTGAAGTATTAAAAGCAACGGATGAATCAGTAAAAGCAAAAGCTGAAAAAGAATTGAATGAAATACAAGAAATACAGAGAAAAGCAGGGGGAACTGTAGATACAACTCATACCATAGTTAAGCAAGAATTAGAAAAAGCCGAAATAGAACTGGCAAAAGCACAAGTAGATGAATTAACAGATGCTGATCCTGGTAAGCAAAAGCTGCAAAAAGCAGTAAAAGATAAAAAGAAAAACTTAGCGGCAGCAAGAAAGAAACTTAATAAAGAAGAAGTACCAGAACTTAAAGAACTCGGTAATTTGCCAAAGCCTGATTACTCAACTTGTGCAAATAGTAATAAGCTCACAGTTTTAGCAATTACCGGTAAGAATAACAACACAACACCGCTCGAAAAAACAATAACAGTTAACGGACAAGAAAAGAAACTTAATTATCTGAAATATAATGATAATTATTATCTGGTTGATGAAGATAATAATATAGTTAATGAGAAAGGCGAACAAATAAATTACGGTGGTGATTATCACTATGCTATTGATAATACAAATGGGAATCTAAAACTGGTTAATAATAGTGATGAGACAGATTACCTAATTATTAGAAACAATAAAATATTTAAAAAAGATAATTCTACTGAATATATAAACAATATAAACACCTATAATACGGCAATAAGTATTTTGACAGAAAAACAAGTTGATGTGGATGAAATTGGGGTTTATGAAAAACAAGATGATGTTTTGAAGAGTATTGAAACATATTACACAGATGGATTTAAAAAATTAGATGATAGTACTAAAGGAAAAATTTTAGAACTTGATAAAAAATTAAGTGATATTAAACAAGCTAAACCACAAAATGATAATGAAAGAGAAAAATTAAAACAACAACAGAAAGAAACAGAAGTTAAACTAAAAGTTTGTGAAACTCAAAAGAAATTCTTAGAAGCAGCACAAAATAATTTCAATTCATTAGCTACAAAAGACCAAGAAAAAATAAAAGAATCATATAAACATCTCAAAGAATTTGAAGATATAAGTAATAAAATAACTGAATTAAGCCAAAATTTTGATTACGGAAATCCTGCTCTGAATGATAAAAATATAGCTGCTATAGAAGGTTTAGTTGGTTTAGTAGAAAGGAAAGCTGAATTAGAAAAGAAGCAGCAAGCTATAAATGAAAGTCGCGAAAAGTTAAGAAAAAATACTGGACTGGATAATGAAGCAATAGAAGACTTAAAAAATTCGTTAGACGAACAACAGAAAACATTAGATGAAGCTTATAAAGATATTACTTCCGAACAGGCAGAAATTATTGGAGAAATAGAGAAATTTAATAATATAGATGAAAATGATACAGATGAATTATCAAAAGCAACAGAAGCAATAAAAAATTCTATAAAAAGTATAGAAGAAAAATCTGAAGTAGAAAAGAAAATAAAAGATCTGGAAGCAAAATCAAAAAATTATGAACGTTCAATGGAGTGGCTCAGTGTTAGTGATAAAGGCGAATTAGACGAATATATAAAAAACCATTTTGACGGGGATCCTAAAAAATTTGTTGATGATTATAATAATGAAGACAATAAAAAATTTTATAAAGAAAATAAATTTACCAAAGAACATGGTGGTATTGATACAGTTATAAAAGCTATGGAAGGTACAGTAAAATTTACTGATGCAGTTGGTCTTAAAGAAGCCGGATATACAATTAAAGAGAAACGCTGGTATAGGAGCAAAGAAAACAAGGCTCTTATAGCAGCTCAAGAAACTTATGACAAAAATGTTGATAAAATAGATAGGTTAAAAAAAGAAAACGAAGAATTAAGAAAACATATGGATCCATTTGAGAATGAGTATAGTGATAATTTATTAACGGCAATACAGAAAGAAGGAATTCATTTGCCAAAGACCAGAAAAGATGCCGGAATGTTATTTGATGATATTAAAGGGGATTGTATAAAGGATTTTTTAGGAATTAAAAATGATGAGAAACTGACACAGGAAATGGAACAACTATTTAATAGTTTAACCCCGGAAGAAAGAACAAGTTTATTTGAAAAATTTTTGACAGATAATTTGATAAATAATAATAACAGTAAATATGATAAATATAGTCAAGATGCTAAAAATTTACTTATAGATACTTTTAAAAAAAGAGAGGAGGAATCATTTAAGCAGATAGCAATCAATAACAAAGCTATTGATCTTACAAAGGATAAAAATTTAGAGATTGTTAAAAATACTAAGAATATAATTGATAAAAAGTTAACTAAAGTTCAATATAAAAAAGATAAAGAAACTTATAAACAACTTAAAAGAGAAAATACTTTAGAATCTAATCTTCAAGCACAAAAAATGGCACAAGATTTAAAAAATAAAAAAGATGAACTTAATGAAAAAAAGTTATTAATAAAAAATGCTGAAGCTAGTATATCAGAGATTAAAAATAGGAGTACAACATTTAGAAAGAATATAGAAGATAAGGAAACATTAAAAGATAATCTTAAATCTCTTAGTATGAAAAGTGCACAACAAAAAGTTAATACTTATAAACAACAAAAAGTAAACCAATCAAAGACAAAAAGTGGTAGTAACATTAGTTTTCCCTGATTGAACCCCATTAACCCCCACAAAATCCAAAATTTGTAGGGGTTATTTTCATAATTAATCCTAATATACCTCCACCATAACAGCTCTTATCTTCCCAACCGACAACTTAAATCTATTAGTATCGGTTGGAATTAAATAATTCTCATCCATAATCTTTTTATCATCAATTTTTATAGCGCCGCCAGCTATAAGCCTCCTAGCCTCGCCATTTGACTTAACGAAGTTAAGATTTTTAAGAAGATTATAGAGCTGCTGCCCGTTTTTCTTTATGTCATAACCAATAGTTTCTAAAAAATCCTGATTTTTATTCTCAAAAATCTCTATAGCTTTTTCTAGACATTCTTTAGCGACTTTTTCACCATGGCAAATTTTTGTGGCTTCATAGGCTAAAATTTTCTTGAGCTCATTAATATCCTTGCCTTTCATATTTTCAACTTCTTCAACTGAAAAATCGGTGTATACCTTTAAAAATCTGATTACATCAGCATCATTTGTGTTTCTGAAGTATTGGAAATATTCAAAAGGATTTAGCATATCTTCGTTAGTCCAGATGGCATTACCTTCACTTTTTCCAACCTTTTTCCCGTTGGAATCCGTCAAAAGTGCTGTAGAAAGTCCTAAAACTTCTGTTTTTTCTCCCTTCTCAACTTCATTGTTTATAAATTGTAGTCTTCTAACTAGCTCAACACCGGCTACTACGTTTCCCCACTGATCTGCACCACAAAATTGCATATTGCAACCGTATTTTTTGTATAGGTAGTAGAAATCGTAAGCCTGTAAAATCATATAGTTAAATTCCAGAAAACTCATGTGTTCTTCTTTTGATAACCTTAACTTTACCGATTCAAAGGATAACATTCTATTTACCGAAACATGTGGTCCTATGTCTCTTAAAATTTCCAGATAATTTTTGTCTTTCCACCAATCATAGTTATCAACTAAAATGGCATCGGTTGGACCGTCCCCAAATTTTATGAATTTTGAGAATGACTTTTTTAGACCTTTTATATTTTCGTCTATAGTTTCTTTGCTCAGCATCGGTCGGCTCTTGTCTTTGTAACTTGGATCCCCAATTAGCCCAGTAGCTCCGCCTACTAAAATTATTGGCTTATTTCCGCATTTTTGAAAAAGTCTTATCATCATTAAAGAAAATAAGTGACCGACGTGTAATGATGCTCCTGTTGGGTCAGTTCCCCAGTAAGCTATGACTGGTTTGCCACTGCTAAGTTGCTTGTCTAACTCTTCTATATTGGTGCATTGGTTTAAAAAACCTCTTTTTTCGCACTCCTGTAGGAATTTTGATTTAAACATGTTTGGAATGTGTAATTTTCTTTGAAAAATAACAGTTATGTATATTTTTTCAAGATTTTTTATGACATAGGGGTTAATCTTCTCCAAAGTATATCGACAATAATATAGATATTTTAAAGGAGCTAATAATAAAATATGAAATTTCTATTTTGTTGTAA
>CAPZCD010000055.1 GCA_948744995.1 uncultured Rickettsiales bacterium
AAGGGCTTTTAAAGAATTTAAGAAAATTTAAAAAGCGAGGTTGGGGTTATTTTAAACATAAAATTATATGTATTTATAAAAAAGGAATTGGTATAATTTTTATAAAATTTGTTTGTATTTTTAATTCTAAATACTTTTATTCTAATTAATTGATATTAAAGAGTTATTTATATATTCAATATATTCTTAAATGAGAAAAAGTAATGTTAAGGTTAATATAAATATGGTTTATGGTAAGTATTAAAGATAAGAAAAAATGATGGACAGTCTTATCCGTTTATATAAATTATTGACATATTAAATAGATATTTTACCCTATTTAAGTATTTATCTATTAATAACTGGAATAATTATGATTAAAAATAAAAAAAATCAAATTAAGTATGGTATTTTAGCCTTATTATTTAGCTTTTTAACATTTGGTATTTTTAAAAATGTAGAGGCTTCACCGCAAGGGAGTTTACCACAAGTTATGTTGGAACCTGTGGAAATTAGAGCACAAGATAATGGAAATCAAACATCTTTTTTGTTTAGGGCGTGGTCTGGTATAAGGTCTGGTATAGGAAATATATTAACTGCACCTGTTGAATTTTTTAGGTGGTTATTTGGAGGTAGAGCAGCAACTCCCGTTGTAGTAGAAGAATCAAGTTCAGGAGAGGAAGACAAAACCAAAACTCCTACTGTATCAACAGTAATACATGATGTACAAGGAATAAAAGAGAATAAAAATAAAGAAGACAAAATAATAATAGAAGAAGAGGAAATGGACGAAGAGGAAGCAGGCAAATAGTAAAACTTCAAAAAGAAGACTTGAATAAGCATTTTTCGGAACTAGTAAGATAAACTAGTCCAAAAAAGTATCACTTACAAGCAATATAGTGTTATATTTGTAAGTGATACTATCATAAAAATAAAAATTATTTCTCACTTTTTATCGTCTTCAAACCAAAATAACTCAAAACCAAAAAATTTTCCCAACACAAACCTAACCTATACCACATAACGCTTGCAAAAAGATTAATTTTATTTATAATATCAGTAATCATTCATTAAAAATACATTATTTTAACAATGTCAGAAGAAACAGAATACCAACACGGTGAAATTGTCAATGTTGACATTTCCAACGAGATGAAGAAATCATATCTAGATTATGCAATGAGCGTAATTGTAGCTAGAGCTATACCGGATGCTTGTGACGGTCTAAAACCAGTACACAGAAGAATAATATACTCGATGTATGAATGTGGATACGAATATAATAAACCATTCAAAAAATGTGCCAGAATTGTCGGTGATGTTATGGGTAAGTATCATCCACATGGCGACAGCTCTATATACGAAGCTCTTGTTAGGATGGCACAAGATTTTTCCATGGGTGTAACCCTAATAAATGGACAAGGTAACTTTGGCTCCATAGATGATGATCCTCCAGCAGCCATGAGGTACACGGAAGCCAGAATGGAAAAAATTGCTGCTGCTATGACTAGTGATTTAGATAAGGATACGGTAGATTTTACTCCTAACTATGATGGCACCGAGAAGGAGCCTATTATTCTACCTACTAAATTTCCAAATCTTCTGGTTAATGGTAGTGCCGGCATTGCAGTTGGTATGGCTACAAATATTCCTACTCATAATTTAAGTGAAGTTATAGATGGAGTTTTAGCTTATATAGATAATCCCAACATAACCATTGAAGAAATAGTAGAAATAATACCTGCTCCAGATTTTCCAACAAATTGCCTAATAATAGGTAAAAGTGGTTATCTGCAAGCTGCAAAAACTGGTCGTGGCTCCGTAATAATGAGAGGCGAGACTTTTATAGAAGAAAAGAAAGGTAAAGAGGTTATAGTTATAAAATCAATTCCCTACCAGGTTATAAAATCTAAACTCGTAGAAAAAATAGCTGAACTTGTAAAAGAGAAAAAGATAGAAGGCATTTCTGATTTAAGAGATGAATCTAGTAAGGAGGGAATAAGAATAGTTATAGAGCTTAAAAAAGATGCTATGAGTGATGTAATTTTAAATCAGTTGTATTCTTTCACACCTCTACAATCTAATTTTCCTGTGAATATGTTAGCCTTAAATAAAGGTAAACCAGAACTTTTAGGTTTATTAGATGTATTAAGATTATTTACGGAATTTAGAAGAGAAGTTGTAACCAGACGAACCGAATACTTGTTACAAAAAGATAGAGAGAGAGCGCATATTTTGATAGGATTAAGAGTTGCTGTAGATAGTATAGATGAGATAATAAAATTAATTAAAGCGTCAAAGGATACAACTGAGGCTAGAAATGAACTTATGGCTAGGGCTTGGAATGCAGTATCGGTGGTAGGGCTTATAAAACTCATAGGTGATAGAAGAAATAAGGTTGAAAATAACCAATTTTTCTTTACAGAGGAGCAAGCTAGAGCTATACTTGATATGAAATTATCTAAGTTGACGGGTCTTGAAAGTGAAAAAATTGATGCTGAGATAGAAGAAGTTGCTAAAAGAATTGAAAATTATTTAGATATTTTGGCTAATGATAGTAAGCTAATGGAAATTATTAAGAATGAGCTGATAGAAATTAAAGAGAATTTTGGTTTTCCAAGGAGAAGTCAAATAGTTCAGGATGAAGGTGATTTTGATGTAGAAGATTTAATACCAAAGGAAGATATGGTTATAATAACTACTGTTAATGGTTATATTAAACGAATACCGCTGTCAACCTATCGTGCTCAAAATCGTGGTGGTAAAGGCAAATCCGGAATTACGGTAAATGATGAAGACTTAACGGCCAATATATTTATAGCTGATACACATACTCCTATTTTATTTTTCTCCAATAGAGGTATTGTTTATAGGTTAAAGACCTATAAATTACCGGTTGGTAGTAGTAACTCTAAAGGTAGGGCTATCGTAAATCTATTACCGTTAGAGAAAGATGAAAAAATTACAACTGTTCTACCATTGAGTAGCAATAAAGAGGACTGGATTAATAAGAATATAGTTTTTGCCACAAAACAAGGAAATATCAGAAGAAATTTGATGGATTCCTTTGAAAATGTGCAGGCAAATGGTAAAATAGCAATAAAGTTAGATAACGAGGACTCTTTAGTTCAAGTAGCTCTCTGTGATAATGACGACCATATATTACTATCCTCAAAGTTAGGTAAATGCATAAGATTTCCATTAAGTGTTCTACGAATATTCCAGAGTAGAAGTTCTTCCGGAGTTAGAGGTATTAAACTGGAAACTGGAAATGAAGTAGTATCATTATCAATCTTAAAATATAGCAAAATTGAGGATTTTGAGAAGAGGGAAGCTTATCTTAAGATACCTGTTAGCGATAGAATACAGATTAAGAATAATCTTAAAAAAGCTTTAGAATCAGGAAATTCTAGCTTTGAAGATATTAAATTACCGGATATTCCGATAGATTTATTGGAAAAATTATCAGAAAAAGAGATTAAACAGCTTGCTATAGAGGAGGAATTTATACTAACTATAACTGAAAATGGCTATGGCAAGAGAACGTCTACCTATGAATATAGGACGACTAATCGTGGTGGTATAGGTATAACAAATATTATAACTTCAAAAAGAAATGGTGGGGTTATCTATAGTAGTGAAGTTGATGATGGCAAGGATGTTTTAATGATGACGGAAAAAGGAATTGTTATTAGAACTAAAGTTAGGGATATTAGAATTTCTGGTAGGAACACACAAGGTGTTACTCTTATGAGAACGGACGATAAAATAATATCGGTGGCTTTGGCTAAGAGTGAGGAGGAACAGAATGATGATGTTGGGGAAGTGCTGTAGTTAGATTATGAGTTTAGGTAGCTATAAATTTTATGCAAAATTATTAATATAACCTTAACTTTGTTTTTTAAGTTTAAAATATATTAAAAAATATGGAAAATATATTTAATATAAAAATTATAGTTGTTTAATAGCAAAAATTAGACCTCCTACATAAAAAATTTCTACAAAAAACAAAGATTATAAAAAAGACAATAATTTTTAATATTTTTAATAGGAAGTTTGTTAGCAAAATTTTAATAAAATTAAAATTTATTTTATATTTTTTAATCTTAAAAATAATTTATATTCTCAAATTGATATTGAAGAGTTATTTATTTACATTTTATGGAATTGCCTACTAATGATTGATAAATTATACAAAAAACAACGGAATATAAGGACAAAATAACGTAAGAATAAAAAAATTATAGCAAATAAGAAGTGTTATTTAAGTTTAGTATTAATATTTAACTTAATCAATCATTAGTAGGCAATTCCATATTTTTAGTATATTATTAGGTAAGAAAAAGTGATGTTAAGGTTAATATAAATATAAGTTTTCAATAAATAACTATGATGCAAGTATACGGAGTATTCTTAGAATAAATATTAATAGTAAAGATAAAATGATAAGAAATACCAAATTCTTCAGTCCCTCATTGACTTTTGTCTAAATCTACCTATATTAAACTGAAAATCAAATGAAGTTATAGAATGAAATTAACAGTTCTAGTAGACAATTGCTGTAGAATTGACAAATATCTATTAGCTGAACCAGCTCTAAGTTTTTTCATAGAAATCAACAACAAAAAAATACTTTTTGATACCGGTTACAGTGATATTTTACTAAAAAATGCTTTCAAACTAAAATTGGATGTTAGGCAGGTTACAGAAATTATATTCTCTCACAGACATAATGACCATACGGGTGGTCTCTATTTCATTAGAAAATTATACCAGGATTCAAGAGAACTGGGTATAGATTATAACCCACCAACAATAGTAGCTCACCCTAGTATTTTTGAGCCACAATTTAAGCTACAAATTGGAAATATAGGTATTCCTTTTTCTAAAGATCATTTAACGGATTTATTCAATATTAATTTATCCCAAAAACCAATATGGATCGACGATGGATTATGTTTTTTAGGTGAAATTCCCAGATTAGATTCCAACAAAGACTGCATTGATGATAGTGCTCTGGTTTATAAATCAAAACAAGGTCTGGTTGTCATAACAGGTTGTTCCCACGCCGGCTTAAAAAATATCATGGAGTATGCTAAAAATGTTATGAATGAAAAAATATTTTCATGTGTAATCGGTGGATTTCATTTATTGGATAAAACGGAAAAGGAGATGAATGAGCTAATTGACTACCTAAAAACCCAGAATATTGGACGAGTTTTACCTTGCCACTGCTGTGATATAAAATCTAAAATTATGTTAGCAAAAGCTCTACCGATAGGTGAAGTTTGTGTTGGTGATGTTTATGAGTTTATTTAGTAATTAATTTATGACTAGTTTTAATTTACTATTGGCGTCTGATTACTTATCTGTATTAACCTTAATCTCGCTTTTAAGTTTAAAACATATTGAAAAATAGAAAAATATATTTTTGACATAAAATTATATGAGTTTATATTATATAAATAATAGGTATTAGTAATAATTTTGATAAAAGCTATTATTATAACCCTAATCTAGTTTTTCTATTTTGAGAATATGCTAAAAAATATGAATAAGTACTTTTTTCAAAATAAAAAACGTGATAACTTTATCAAAGTTTACTAATATTTGTTATTAATAAGTATAATTTTAATATATTTCCTTTATTTTTTGATATATTTTAAATTTAAAAGCAAAGTTGGGGTTATTATAGGGACTGCCCACCATTTTCACTTGACTTTAAAATAGTCAACCTAATTCTACTTTTTTGAAGCTAAAATATATTGAAAAATAAAGAAAATATTATTTTAAATACAAAATTATATGTATTTATAAAAAGGAATTGATATTATTTTTTTATAAAATTTGTTTATTTTTTCTAAAAGTTGATATTAAAGAGTTATTTTATTCATATTTTTCAGTGTATCTTAAGTGATAAAAAACAATGTTAAGGTTAATATAAATATAGTTTACTGAAAGCGTTTAAAGATTAAGTGAAAGTGATGGGCAGCCCCTTATTATATATTTTTAACCCTGAAAGTTTTTATTCCAAAATTGATATTAAAGAGCTATTCTTTTATATACTAAACGATACTAGGATTATAATATGAATATGGTTTATAATAGGTGTTTAAAGAAAAAAGAAAGTAATGTTAGCACCAAATTTATAGTTAGAACGACAGAAAATCTCTTATTTTGTGAGATTTTTGCCTGAGATAAGCCTGCACATCCTTCTAATACATGCATATCATATGGTGTCTCTATTTTCTCTGCTCTATAAATTTACTAAAGTTATAGCTGACTGACCCAGAACTTTATGGTAAAATTCCGGTAATAAAATAGTCTTAAAACCATAGACACCATTTACATAGTTTACTCTAATATAAAACAAAAAATTTATAAAGCTCCAGTACTACAATCATAGCTATAACTCCCGGCTCTGGATCTAATACAGCCAGTATACAAAATATCCAAATTAGAGTGTTAATATGCTCCACAACCATAATATTTTCCTTTCATTTTACCATTAAAGGTAATAATCCTACCACTATTATAGCAGATAATTTTTATAGGTCAACCATAAATTACTCAGATAGGGACATCTCTCTATTTCTTGACTTTTAAACTCTTCACTCTAAACCAATCTTT
>CAPZCD010000056.1 GCA_948744995.1 uncultured Rickettsiales bacterium
TATCCTATCATAGATGCTAAAGGAACCAGAGGTCTTCCAGCTCAAAGAGTCAACTGTAGGTGTACTGCTATACCTGTTGTACTAGAGAAAGGATATAAATTAACTAAACAAGATGATGGGAGTTATAGAATAGTTAGAGATAGATAATCTCCCAAATGAATCAAAAGACTATTGATAAATAGAAAAAGTAAAGTATAATATATATAAATTGTAAAAATGGATATAAGATGGCTACAGTTCAGGTGAATTTTAAAGTTGATGCTCAGCTAAAGGAAAGAGCAGAAAGTATTTTTGAAAGACTTGGCTTAACTACCAGTCAAGCTTTTAAGGTTTTTTTAAGTAAGGTTGTGGATGAAAAGGGGATACCTTTTAGATTAAATATTTCAAATGATGATAACTCTCATTATGAAGAAATCACCCGGGACGATTTAAATGAAACAACCAAAAGATCTATCATTGAGACTAGGACAAATATGGATAAATTGCCAAAATATCATTCAGCGAAAGAATTATTGGAGTCAATGGATATTTATGTTGGAAATAATTAAGGAAAAGTATTTTGAAAGAGATGTAAAAATCTTACACAAAAAGCGCTATGATTTTTCAAGATTCAGTGAAATACTAGATTATCTGGTGAAAAATGGAACTTTAGATGGAAAATATAATGACCATGCTCTGAAAGGTAATCTACAGGGCCTACGAGAGTGTCATATAGAAAATAATATAATCATGATTTACGAAGTAACTAATAACACTCTGCTTCTCTACAGAATAGGAAGTCATAAGGATTTATTAGGGAAATAAATATTAAGAGAATTTACAGTGAATTTTAAATAGAATAAATAAATTATAAAATAATCATATTAATTAGTTAAATCTAATAACTCCAGTTATAGCAACTGGAGTTATTTCTATATCTAACAATTAAATTAATAAATAACTAAAAAAATCAAATAAAAACACAAAAAAATAATAATAACCTAAACACCTATGCTTAAAATACTAAACACAACTCAAACTACCACCAATAGAGAAATAGATGAGAATGGATATCTAACTGTTCACAATTGTCTACTGTTACCCAGTGGTATAATGGAATATCTTGGGGCTGAACTGCTGGAAGGTAATGATAGTAGTAATAGTAATATAATAGATGGTATAACCATAGACCCAGATAAGATATATAAACTTAACATATCCGATTATGAACTAGAAAAAAGTTTAGATAGTTTTAAACTTATACCTATTGTTAACGAACATGTATTTCTTGGTAAAGATGGAAAGAATCCTAAAGATTATCAGGAAGGTTCTGTAGGTGAGAATCTAGAGATAAGAAATATTAAAGATGAAAATAAAAATATCTACAGAAACTATATAGTAGGAACACTTAAGTTTACTAATCCAGATACCATAAAACTCATTGAAGAAGGTATTAAAGAAGAACTATCTACCAGCTATACCAATGATCTAAAGAGAAGTAATAATAATAGCTATGATTTTGAAGTAATTAACATAGTAGCTAATCATATTGCATTGGTAGAGAAAGGAAGAGCAGGATCTAAAGTTAGAGTATCTAATAACAATTACATTATTAACAACAATAACAATAAAGAAGAAATGACAGATAACATAATAAACATAGAAGGTAAAGATGTATCTCTAGATGAAGCTATAGATATAATCAGAGATAAACTTAATTCTCAGGAGGAAGAAGTTAAGTCAAATAATACTGAAGAAGATAATAACATCATAAGTGATAATAATACTGAATCCTATGATGATATCATAAACTTTCTTAAATCTAAACTTGATTCTAATTCTATAAATATACTTATAGATAAACTAAAGAGAATTAATAGTAACGATGATAATGATAATAATCTTACAGATAATAATGATCTAGATGAAGATAAACAAGATATAGAAAGTGATAATAACAAATGTCTAAAGAATGGCGAAGATGATGATAATGATGAAGATAATAGTAATAGTAGTAAACTAATATCTCAAAACTCTCTAGAACATATCTATAATTCAATAAAATCTAAACTTGAATCAGAACAGAGAGCAATTATTAGAGCATATAATCATGTAAAATCTTCTGTAGGTGATTTTAATTTCTTTGGTATGAATGTTAAAGATATATACAGATATGCTTTAGTTAATTCTAATATACCTGTTAATGGTAAAGAGACTTTAGGAGAACTTAAGGCTATGTTTAATGTATTTAACAACAGTAGAAGTAGAATAGATAATAACTACTATAGTAGTGAATCTAATTTTAAACTACCAAATTATCTTAAATAAGTAACAAAAGGTTTTAAAATAAAATGACATTTCAAAATAAAGTAAATCTATCTCAAGTTAAGTATTTTGATGGAGATATAACGAGAGATAATCCCATTAATATCCTTCCTTTCTTTGCAGAAGATGAGAACTGTATAGCAGGAAAGTTTGTATTTGCAGGAACTAATCCTACAACTCAAGTTAAAGGTATAGATCAATCAGCTACATCTATAGTAGGAATAGTTAAAAGATTAGGATTTCAGTCTAACATAGGTGGAAGTAATATTAATAGTTTAAGCTATAACAAAGGCTCAGAACTAACTATAGTGCTAACAGGATTTATAGCCATTAGACCTAGCAATAAATCTAAACATAATGATGAGGTATATGTTAATCCTACTACCGGAGAAATACAAACGGGAACAACTAAACCAGAGAACTTTATAGAAACAGGTTTTAGAGTATTTGAACCTAATGGTGCAAATGAACTATGTGAAATTTATAAACTTTAGAAAGAGAATAATATAATATGACAAAACTAACCAATTCAGATATACAACTATTAGACAGAAGAGGAATACTTAAGAATAATAGTAATAGTAGTAGTATAACCACACCTAATATTAATTCCATCTTTGCGGGTCCTCTTACCTTCATACAAAAAGAAGCTATAGATGTATTAACAGCTCCACTACTCTATGATGAATTCATAGGTATATCCGAAAAGAATGGATCTTGGGGACAGGATACCGTATCTATTAAGATAAGAGAATATGGAGGAGAAGTAACATCATATGTATCAGGTAATAGTGCTATAACAGGAGGACAGAAATCATCAATTAATTACAATACTATCATAAGAGGAGTATATGAATATGAGAAGTCTTGGGTTGTGGATGATAAGGAACTTAACTCTGCCGGATTCTTTAATGAGAACCTGATAGTTGAAGAAACCAAAGCAACCATGAAAGCTTTAGCTATAGCTAGGAATAGAATTAATTTCTTAGGAATACCGGAGAAGAATAACTCTAATGCTCCTGTCTATGGTATACTTAATGATCCAGAACTATTACCTATGATAACTGTACCTGCCAATAAAGAAGGTAATACCGAATGGAAAGATAAAACAACAGAAGAAATATATAATGATATTATATTCCTAATTAATGAACTGCAGAAACAATCAAAGGGATTATCTTTACAATCTTACAATTCCGGTAAAGTCTATAGATTAGGTATAGCTAATTCAGTATTTGGTAATTTAAGAAAGACTAACTCATATGGATTATCTGCTCTAACTAAACTTAAGGAAGAATTTGCAGATACCTTAAAGCTATTTGCTATACCTCAGATGGATAACTATGATAACAATACAGATAATATAATGATGTTAATTATAGATGCTGATGATGATATACCTACCGCTAAAGGTTCCTATATGGAATTAGCTAGAGCATATCAGATAGATAAATTAGGTTCTACCATATCCCAAAAGATTGTCAGTTCCATATCTGGTAATATTACCCAAAGACCTATACTTATAGGTAGGGCTAGGGGGATATAATAATATATAAGAATAACCTAAAACGAATAGACAACAGGCATACTCTCCTGATCTGTTGTCTTTAAATATAACAAATAATAACCATAAATAAAATAATATAATATAATCACCATGATCACACTACTCTATAGAGGAACAACAGATATAATTGTTGGTAACCTAAACATAAAAGCTAATAACTTCATTAATTTATTTCCTGATGATATTTGGGAAATAACCTACAATAGATACAAAGGATATTTTGATAAAAGAACAGTATCTGAATCTAATCCTGATGGACAGTTTATAATATCTAAAAGAAGTAACTATGCTTTAGACCAATCTAAAGAGGCTGGAAGGAATAATACAATTGAAGATATAGAGAATGAAATAGAAGATAATAAGGTAATAGTAGTAAACAAGAGAAGAAATAAAAATAAAGATAAATCATGATAACCATAAACTACAATAAGTTTAGAAATAGATTTAATGAGTTTAGAGATTTAACTGATGAAGATATAGAACTATATTATAATGAATCTAGAACCCTCATAAATCCAACAGAAAATATAGAAGTACTACCAAATAATCTAAGAGAATCTGGAGTATATTTAGCTACCGCACTGATAGCCAAAGAGTATAAAAATATGGCTACTGAGGATAGCAATAATACCAGCAATGGTGGTGGTATAATATCTTCTGCTTCCGAAGGTTCTGTATCATTATCCTATCAGTCCGTACCCTATAAGAGTATAAAAGAATATGATCTATTAGCTAATGATATACAACCCTATGGAAAGATGTTATTGAGAATAATTAATCTTAGTCAACCGAAGATAGTTACCAATACCAATATTAATAATATAAACTACTATAATGTTATTAGATAGATTAAAATATAAAAATACTAGTTCTATAGAGGTAGGATACTTCAAAGGATTACTCTATGATAATGATATTCCGGTAGCTCAGGTAGCTTCATGGAATGAATTTGGAACAGATACTATACCTGCTAGACCATTTATGCGAAATGGTATAAATAATAATAGAAAGAAATGGATTAGACTTTATAAGGATAAACTAATTAAAAATAAATTAGATATAATTAAAACATCAGAATATTTAGCAAATATAGTAGTAGGAGATATTAAAACATCTATAGATAAAACCATAAATCCCCCTAATAAACAATCCACCATAGCAAAGAAGAAAAGTTCTCATCCTCTTATAGATACCGGAAGATTAAAGAACTCAATAACATATAGAATTATGAATAATAAATAATAAATAATAATGAATCTACATAAGCTAGTCACAAAACACATAAATAAAATTAATAGAGAAACTGACATAATAATACATAAGTTTAAAGAAAGTATAATAACTGATTTTGGAGAAAATATAAACATCTATGATGTAATTGAAACTAAAGCACAGATACAACCAATAAATTCAGAGAAGTTACAACATATCAATAACTTTAACAGTTCAAATACCTATAGAAGATTATTTCTGAATGGTAAACAAAATTCTTTATCTTTAAATACCAATGGAGACCTAATAGAATTTGATAATAAATTATGGTTAATAGTAGAATCTCCTCAATCTTGGGATTATTCTGGGTGGAATGAAATAGTAGTTTGTTTGCAGAATTAGTGGTGGTATACTACCTTATTTACATTCTGTAAATATTAATTATAATATCAGTCAGTATTACACAATGTGGGTGAGTGATATGAGTAATGATAATAAGATAAGTTTTAATATAAACTATAATAACATAATAGCAGCAATACTATATGTTATAAATAAGATGAATGGTAAGGTAAATAAATACAATCTTATGAAAATAATATTTGCTGCAGACAAGTATCACCTTAATAAATATGGTAGACCTGTTACAGGAGACTATTACATAAGTATGGAATACGGAACTGTACCTAGTAATATTAAAAATATGATTGATGGTAATAACAGAGATTACTACCTAAATATACTACAAATTGATGACTATCCATTTAAAGTTTCAAATGAAAAAAGGAATTATTTTATAGAAAGTAATATAAAACCAAATATAGATTATTTATCTGAAAGTGATACAGAAGCACTAGATAATGGTATAAGCGAATATGCTTATTTGTCTTTTGAAGAAGTTATGGAAAAGAATCATAATGAGAAATGTTGGCAAGAGACAGAACTAAATACCAGAATACCTTTTGAAAAGATAATAGATAATAAGGAAATAGTAGAATACCTACGAACATATTCAAAAAGTATTGTACTATGATCGATACAGGGGATATTATACACCTAAAGGGTAACCCAGTTCCAAATATAGAAACAAAATGGGTAGTTGTTGTTGCAAAAGAACAAAAATGGTGTTTTTGTATTAATACGGAAAACAGATTAATGTATAATTGTACCGAATTGAAAAAGAAAAGCCATCCATTTCTTAAAAATGAAAAACATTATATTGCTTGCAAAGATGTTATAGAATATAAAGAAGATAATGTTACAGGTAAATATGGCTCACTGAATAAAGATGAGTTACTAGCTTTAATGAGTCATATAATAAATAATGTAAAAACAATTAACCAAAACAAAAAACTTATAATATTAAAAAGTCTGCAAGAAAAAGTTGATGAATTTTCTTTATAGTTATTTAGTATAGATAAGTTATTCCAATGATTTGAAAAAACCATCACTAAAGTCAACGCCCTAACAAATCTACAAATCCATCTGTTCTTTCCTAAAGGAACAGATA
>CAPZCD010000057.1 GCA_948744995.1 uncultured Rickettsiales bacterium
TCAGCTAAAAATAAGGATGAAGTTGGGATGAAAAGCGAGGTTGGGGTTAATGTAACTTGCATCTGGTATGTAGCACACTGTTTAAATATAAAATCTAGATTTTTACAATTTGTAATTATATTATTTTTTGTGTCATAAATCTCTATAAACTCTTCTAAGTCTTCAAATTTTCTTATTCTGTTTTTATTCAAGGCTTTATTTATTCCATTATAGTTAATAATAATCTTACCTAAATTTTCGTATTTAAGTAAATATTCTACACTTTCCATTATTCCATTTTTATCATAAACTTGGGCGTATAGAGGTTCTTTAGTATTTTCATTAACTATTGTAAGTTCACCCTCTCCAGTTTTTCTTCCATACATAAAATTTCCTTTATACATGTGACCTATTTTACTGGTGAATGTACCTACTCCATGTGGTTTTCCATATCTAAAATCACCCACATAAACTTTGCCATCTTTATAAGTAAGATTACCCTTTCCGCTTGGTCTTCCAGTTTCAAAATCACCTATATAAACAGCACCATTTTGATAGGTAAGCTTGCCTTTCCCATCTAAATTTCCGTATTTATCAACTTTACCCTCATAAATTTTTCTAATAGGATGATTATTATATTCAATAATTAATTCTTCATTATCCCAATCAATGTATTTACTAATTTTTTCATTTTTTTCATTAAAAATTTCATCATCAACCTTAAGAGCATCTCCATATATCTTAGCCCTGCACCAGCTTCCATCCGAAAATGTTATTTTTGCCAAACTTTCTGTCTTTATTCCTAATATTCTTTTGGCCCAACTAAGCATCCCAACTAATCTTTCTTTACTTGTTTCCATTATTTTTAAGTATAGTTAAAAGTAACTGATATAGATAATAACATTTCATAAATATGAAAACAATATTCTTTAGAATAGAAGATTTTTTAAAATACTTAGTTACTTCTTTTTCCTGCTATTCTTACTATTCCCCTTATTACTCCTCTTCCTTTCCTTTCCACTCTTATCATCTCCATCAACACCCTTAACCCTTCTACTATTTTTACCACCAACCACATTATTCTTACTACCATCAAAACTGGTTTTACCATCTTTTTTGTCGTTTTTTCTTTTCCTCTCATCCCACTCCTTCATCAGCCAAGAAAACGCTTCTTCCGCCTTTTCTACAGGTCTTATATCTATATTAGACTTAACATTTTCCGGAATTTTTTCCAAATCTTTAACATTTTCTTTAGGTATCAAAACATGTTTTACATTTCCTCTCAAAGCAGCCAACAGCTTTTCTTTCAGACCACCAATAGGCAAAACATTACCTGTCAACGTTATCTCGCCAGTCATAGCCGTATCACTTCTAATTTTAAAGCCAGACAGTGTAGACATTAGAGCAGAAGCTATAGCTACACCGGCCGAAGGACCATCCTTAGGTGTAGCTCCTTCCGGCACATGTACGTGAAAATCATATTTATTAAATACTTTTGAATTGACATTTATTTCATTGGCTTTTGATCTGACATAGCTAAAAGCAGCCTCAACCGACTCTTTCATAACATCACCCAATTTTCCCGTTATAAGCAACTTCCCACTTCCATCAAATTTTAGAGCCTCTAAATATAGTAAGTCACCACCAAATTCCGTATATGCTAACCCTGTTGAAACTCCTACCTTATCCTCCTTATTAGCCTCATTATACGAATTTTTTTCAACACCCAAATAATCTTTTATATTGTCTTTCTTAACTTCTATTCTTTTTATATCAGGATTTTCAACTAATTTCTTAGCTACTTTTCTGACAATTTTTTCAATGCTTCTATCTAAATTTCTCACACCTGCTTCAAAGGTGTAATTTCTGATTATTTTTATGATAGCATCATCAGCTATAACAAATTCACTATCCTTAATACCATGATTATTTAGCTGTTTTTTTACCAGATAATTCTTAGCTATTTCTAATTTTTCATCTTCTGTATAGCCCGACAATTTAATAATCTCCATCCTATCTTGCAGCGGTATGGGAATATTCTGCATATTATTTGCTGTAGCTATAAACATTACATTTGATAGGTCATATTCAACTTCAAGAAAATGGTCATTAAAGGATTTATTTTGTTCCGGATCAAGAACTTCCAACATAGCTGATGCCGGATCACCATGATAATCAGTACCCATCTTATCTATTTCATCCAGTAGTATCAGCGGATTATTTGTTCCAACTTTCTTTAGTGATTGTATAATTTTACCGGGCATAGCACCAACATACGTCTTTCTATGCCCCCTTATTTCAGCTTCATCTCTGACACCACCTAATGATACCTTCACGTACTTTCGGTTAGTAGCTTCAGCTATAGATTTAGCTAACGAAGTTTTTCCCACTCCCGGAGGCCCTACAAGACATATAATAGGCCCTGATAACTTTTTAGTTTTTTGAAAAACCGCTATGAATTCAATTATCCTTTCCTTAATATCATCGAGACCATAGTGATCTCTGTTTAGTATTTCTTCAGCTTTTTTTATGTTGTTTTCCAGTCTATTGGTTTTATTCCAAGGTAAATCTACTAGCCAATCTAAATAGTTCTTAATGGTAGAATACTCTGGAGAAAAGGTTGGGATAGTCTCCAACTTCTTAACTTCCATATCAAACTTATCCCTGACATATTTATCAACCCGTAGAGCTTTCATCTTCTTCCTAAGTAAAGAGGCATCAGATTTTGAATTCTCATCAATTTCATCATCATCGCTATTACCAAGCTCATTTTTTATGATACGTAGCTTTTCTCTCAGAAAAAACCTCTTTTGTGCGTCCTGAACCCTCTTATCTATCTTATTATTTATTCTCTTTTCGGTATCTATCAGATCCTTTTCAATTTCAAGATACTGATTTAATTTCACATACTGTTTTAGTATAGTTGATTCTTCTAAAACACTTTGTTTTGCCTGTATATCAATATTTAGTAAATTGGTAAGTATATATACTATATCGGCATCTATTGTAACAGTTTTAATAAGAGGAGCTAAATCTAACGAACCACCTATATGGTATCTTAAAAAATCTTCCGCTTTATTCAAAACAATTTTTTTTATTCTATCCAATTCAATCGGATCATCTTTAATTTTCGTTTCTCTTATAGCTTTTACAACACATCTTACACTGTTATTTTCTATTAAAATTTTATCCAATCTACATTTTTCTTGACCCTTTACCAATAACCTCAAATTACCATTAGCCATATTAACTTTTTGACTAATTTCACAGATAGTTCCAACATCAAACAGTTCATTTTTGTCTTTTATTTTGACTAAATTTTTGTCTCTTTGAGCTACGCAAAATATTTTTTCACCATTAATATAGGCTTTTTCAGCTATCAAAATACTGTCTTTTTCAGATATTACAAACATAACGGTAGCATTAGGAAATACCACCATCTCCTTAACTGGTAGCACCGGATATTCTTTTTTAGTTAAAATCCCCATTATAATCTACCTCTTTTCTTAGTTTTACTCTTTAAATTATATTCTTTTAATAATATTTTCATTGGTACCAATCTCTCCTATGAATTCTGTTTTTTCTATATTTTTTCCAACTTCATCCAACTTTCCTATGAACCTCTGTCTCCAATTTATCCTTTTTAGCCAAAACTGTAACCTTATCCACATCTTTTTCTGATGGAATCTCAAACATCGTATCGAGTAACAGATTTTCCAATATAGTTCTTAAACCACGCGCACCAGTTTTTCTAGCTATAGCTTTATCAGCTATAAGCTCCAACGCAGAATCAGTAAATTCCAATTCCACATCATCCAAACAAAATAACTTATTGTACTGCTTTACTATAGAATTTTTTGGCTCCTTTAGAATCTTAACTAGAGCTTCTTTCGACAAATCTTCTAGACAAGTTATAATTGGTAAACGACCAACTAATTCTGGAATTAACCCATATTTAACCAAATCATCCGGCTCAACCAATTTTATTAGTTTTTCTCTACTTTTATCATCACTTTCCTTTATAGCAGCTTCAAAACCTATACTATGCTTATTCAATCGGTCAGATATTATCTTATCTAATCCCTCAAAAGCCCCACCACAAATAAATAGTATATTTTGCGTATTGATTTGTATCATCTCCTGCATAGGATTTTTCCTACCGCCCTGTGGTGGTACACTGGCGATAGTTCCTTCAATTAGTTTTAGTAGAGCCTGTTGAACGCCTTCGCCAGAAACATCCCTGGTTATCGATGGATTTTCACTTTTTCTTGAAATTTTATCAATTTCGTCAATGTATATTATACCTTGCTCTGCTTTTTGTATGTTGTAATTGGCAGACTGTAGTAGTCTCAGTAAAATATTTTCAACATCTTCGCCGACATAACCGGCTTCAGTAAGTGTAGTAGCGTCAGCTATAGCAAAAGGTACATCCAGTATTTTAGCCAACGTTTGTGCCAGTAGAGTTTTTCCACAACCGGTGCTGCCTATCATTAGTATATTGGATTTTGAAAGTTCCGTATCATCCCTCTTTTTCAAAATTTTTTCGGAATTGGTTATTCGTTTGTAATGATTATATACCGCTACCGCTAATATCTTTTTCGCGTCGTCTTGTTTAATAACATATTGATCCAGTATCTTCAATATATCCTTTGGCTTTAGGTTTAATTTAGAGAAATCGAATTCTGATTTGTTGTTTTCGTTCTGTACAACTTCTGCACATAAAGCAACACAGGAATCGCATATATTAACTCCTGGTCCGGCTATTAGCTTCCTTACCTCCTTTTGTGTTTTTCCGCAAAAGGAGCAAAATAAAGTTCTGTCTTCGTTTCCCCTAATCATCTATTTTTTAAAAAACAATTACTATATAATATAGTGTTTCTATTTATTTTATCAAGTTGCCGGGGATTAGTAAGTGTTTTTTTGGTAAATATATAGTTTAATTTTGGTTGGGAAACTAATAGTCTTCCTATACAAAATCTTTTGTAAAACCCCAAAGATTTACTTCTCTTTCCCCTCAAACACACAAACGCACTCCATATGCTTAGACCAATAGAATTGATCAACCAGAAATAGCTTCTTCAACTCATAGTTCTTAAGCAGATAAATCATATCGGAAGCTAAAGTATCTGGATTACAAGAAACATATACAATCTTCCTCAATTTCGACTCAGAGAGAATTTTACACTGATTTTTAGCTCCAAATCTTGGTGGGTTTATAATGGCAGCGTCAAAATCACTAATTTCATAAACTTTCAATGGTTTTTTAACTAAATCTCTAACTTTAGTTCTTATATTTTTTATACTCAATCTCTGAATATTATGATTCATATTTTTTACCATATCCAAATCATTTTCAAACGAACAAACATGACAAAAATCACTCAATGGAAAAGAATACGTACCTATTCCCGAATATAAATCCAATACATTTTTATAACATTTCAACTCATCAAGTATAATATTTATGATAAAATTTTGACTAGCATCGGTAGCCTGCATAAAAAATTTAGCTGGTACTTCCACATCAAAATTTCCTAATTCCAAAATTGGTTTAGCTTTGGTTGATAAAATTTTAACTTTAGCAGTCTCATTTTTTTGATAACTTATTTGTATTAGCCTATCTTCTACATCTAACAATTTCTTAAATTCTTCAAGTGTTTTATCATCTGTTCCTTGAGAAAAAATAAAATTTAATAGTAATCCGTTTTTTACTTTAGCTATATCTAAAGACTTTAAGTTACTGATATTACACAATTTATCCAATTTTGGTAAAAACTCATTTATTTCATCACAAACATTTATACATTTTTCAACTTTCACAAGATTATTGCTATTTTTTTCGAAAAAACCAAAGTAGCCATTTGAATACTTTAAATTTAATCTTCTACGTTTAGACTTACCAACCTTAAATAAATTAATAATTGGTATATTACCACAAACTTTCGTCAATATATTGGATAAAATTTCTACTTTTTTGCTATAGTAATAATCGTCGCACATATATTGCAAATCACAACCACCACAACCACCGAAATATTTACACTCTGGTTCACATCTTTTGTCAGATTTTTGAATTAAGTTGTAGTTAGTCACAAGGTTGTATTTTTTGTAACTTTTATAGTTGAGTAACTCTATCAACTCCTGTTCTAGAACACCATTAACAAAATACTTTTTATTATCTTTGGCTATTGCAATACCTGAAAAATCGTTGGAAATATGACTGATCTCTAATAATTCCATAAATTAAATTTCTTTATTATAAATAATATGTGTTATTAATATTGGAATATTTAACTATAAAAAAATAGCCCTTCTTCCTAAATTTTTCATAAAATTCTAAATGTATCATAAAACTATATTGAAATAAATTTATAAAACTGGTATAATTATCTCTATAAATTCTATTTATCAAAATAGTTTTTCATAAATATGAATATAAGACGGATTATTATGGAAGCAGGAAAGAAAAATAGATTA
>CAPZCD010000058.1 GCA_948744995.1 uncultured Rickettsiales bacterium
TAAAGATATATTAATTTAAAGAATTTAAATATCAAGAAATGGAGACCAGAGCCTAAAAAAATATAAACATGTTGAATTTATAAAGTTTTATGATATAATACTAGTATGCCACTATAATTTAAGTAAATGAAAAAGTATGAAGCTACCTCCTTTACCTACAAAGATACGATAATTGATGGTGCAAAGGTTATGGGTAATCCAGCTACAATATTTATATTGGAAGAGAATGAAGATTTTAATAGAAGCGAAATGTCTAGAATAGGTATAGAAGAACATTCACCAATGTGTTGTTTTGTTAAGAATACTAATGGTAGTGATTACGATATCTACTACTACAATCTTGATGGCTCACAGGCCTATGCTTGCGGTCATGGTACAATAGCAACTGCTGCAGTTTTAAACAAAATATTCCATGACAGTGGACAATTTCATAAAATGGGACGATTTGATTTCTATTTTGATAAAACACCTTTTAAAGGTAAAATAGAAGATAATCATATATTAGCTAATATTGATGGCGATGGTAGAGTTTTTATAGAACAGAAAATACATAATTATATGCAAATTTTTGATAGGAATGATAATGACATAAAGGATATTATGAGGAGTATAGATTTGCAGGATAGGGATATTGTGGATATGTTTAGAGCAGTTGAACTGAATGATATAATTTTTGTTCTAAGTAATTGTGATGTATTGAGAAATTTAAAACCAAAATTTAGTGATATGGCCGTAGTTTTAGAAAGAATGGGCATTAGAAATTTCTGCGCGACAGCTGTTAGTGATTTACAGGGTTTTAATTTCGAAAGTAGAGTTTTCGTTCCCCACGATAATCTTGATGAGGATATTGCCTGTGGTAGTTCCAATCTAACCATAAGTAAATATTGGAAAAACGAGATGAATGTAAGTAATTTTAAGATATTATTTCCTTATCATATGAATTATGATGAAAAAGCTGCGGGTGGAGTTCAATTTGTAAATATTAAAGAAGATTTCATAAGAATTGGCGGATATTGTAAAGTAAGTGGAAAAGATGTTTAATTTTAATTGGTGATCTCTACGGGATTTGAACCCGTGTTGCCAGCGTGAGAAGCTAGTGTCCTAACCACTAGACGAAGAGACCAATATCATCAAGTTTATAATTGATACGAAAATTTGTCAATAAGAGTAAGAGTTGGTTATGATTTTTACCTATTTTTATAAAACTATAATTGGTAATATAGCAATATCATCTTCTGATGATTTTATTACTACCATTAAATTTTTAAAAGAAGCGGCAGATAGTATTGTAGCTAGAGATAGTACTGTATTTAAAGAAACCACAACAATAAAAGATACTCATAGGCAACTTGAAGAATATTTGCATGGAAAAAGGAAGAATTTTGACATAAAAATGAAACAAAACGGTACTGATTTTCAACAAAAAGTTTGGAAAGTTTTGATGGATATACCATATGGCGAAACCTGCAGTTATAAGGATGTAGCTATAGCTGTAGGTAATCCAAAAGCTTGTAGAGCTGTTGGGATGGCTAACAATAGAAATAACTTACCAATCTTAGTACCGTGCCACAGGGTTATAGGTAGTAATGGTGGCCTGGTTGGTTATGCGGGAAGGTTGGATATAAAATTGAAATTGCTTGAATTGGAAAAGAAATATAGATAAAATTGTAAAATTAGTTAGTAGTATAAATAACTTAAAAACTACTAAAATTTATGTACTGTACTCTATTAGCCCACTTTTAGACTATTTTGTATAGAATTATCAATATTCACAATCTGTAGCAACATTATTAACAAATTTATACCATAAATTTATTGAAATTGTGTATTTATTTTATGTATAAAAGTCTAATAATGAACTAATGGGGGTGAACCTAAATAGCAAGATAATTCTAAAACCTAAAGGTAAAGGAGAGTGATAGTTTGCGAAAAACTTATTAAAATCTAATTTTTCTTAATCTGCAAATATATTCCTAGCCATAGCGATATAATACTCTACCGATTTTAGTCCGTGCCTCACTTCATCTTCCGTTATATTCCTAAAATATTTTGCTGGAGAACCAAACCAAAGTTGTTTTGAAGTAATTATTTTATTAGATGTTAGTACAGAACCAGCACCAAGCATGGAATATTCTTCCATTCTTGCGTTGTCTAAAACAATACTACCCATACCGACAAGACAATGATTACCTATTGTTGCAGAATGTAGTAGCACTCTATGCCCTACTATGCAATTTTCTCCAACTACACAAGGCGTACCATAATCTACGTGAATTACCGAATTATCTTGTATATTACTATTCTTTTTTATATGTATTCTAGCTAAATCACCCCTAATAGTTGTATTCGGCCAAATATTCACATTTTCTTCTATTACAACATCGCCTATTATAACGACATTGTCACCTATAATCGCTGTTTCATGTATTATTGGTTTTTTATCTTTAAAATTTCTGATTGAATAATTATTCATTATTTTGAGTTTTTAAGAATTTAATAATTTCCGATAAATTAGCATCAGATTCACTTCCAATATCAAGATTTTTTATCTTGACTTTATTTGTTTTTACTTCTTCTTCACCAACTATAATAGCAAATTTACTGGATATTTTATTTGCATTATCCATCTTTTTTTTCATTTTACCCTCGCTATGTATTTCACATGGAATATCATTATTTCTCAAGTTATTTTGTATATTTATACAATAATTAATTTCATTATCACTTATGGGAACTATAGCTATAGGCCTTATAGCGCCTATACTGTCGGCAATAAGTAGCATTAATCTTTCAACACCGGCAGCGCAACCAAAAGCTGGTATAGCTGCACCGCCCATTTGTTTCATAAGTTTGTCATATCTACCACCCGCAAATACCGTAGATTGTGCTCCTAGATCATTTGTAGTAAACTCAAAAACTGTTGAGGTATAGTAATCTAAACCTCTAACTAAATTTTGATTTATTTTGAAGCTAATGTTATATTCAGCTAATTTATTAGCTATACTATCTAGAAAGACCTTATCATCAATTGTATAAAAATCACTTATTTTTGGAGCATTCTCTAGTAGTTTTTTATCATTTTCATCTTTACTATCAAGAATTCTTAAGACATTCTTCTCCAATCGAATTTTACTGTCATCTGATAACTCATTTTCATATTTTTTAAAATAAATTTTTAATGAACTTTCAAACTTTTTTCTGCTATCATCACAACCTAATGAATTTAATTCTAGCTCCACATTATTGATGCCTAAAGTTTTTAATATTTGATTTGCCATGTATATTATGTCAAAATCGCACAAATAGTTCCCGCCCCCAAAGCATTCAAAATTTATCTGATTAAATTCTCTATATCTTCCTTTTTGCGGTCTATCGTATCTGAATGCTGATCCATACGAAAAAAGCCTTATAGGGAATTTATCTCTCAGTTCTGGATTAGTTAATATAGCTCTAACAATACCCGCTGTAAATTCAGGCCTTAAACTTAAATCGTTACCACTTCTATCTTTGAATTTGTATATCTCCTTTAGTACAATATCCGATGTTTCACCTATATTTCTTTCAAAAACGTCGCTAAATTCTATGGTTGGAACTCTGATTTCTTTGAAGTTGTATAATCTCGATATGGATCTCGCTATTTCAATTATTTTGTTGTATTTGATTATATCTTCTCCAAAAATGTCTCTTGTCCCTCTTACTGCTTGCATGATAATGATTGTTGTATCTAATGATTACATTATAATTTATAAAGAGTGTAAATATCAATAGATGATTGTGTTTTAAGTTATAGTTACCATTTCTTGATACTATATCTGTTTTAATTAATAATAGATTTCGCATATAAAGAAATTCTATTTAATACTAGTATCAATATTTCTAATCAAAATTATATATATTCCCCAATTTTCTCACAAATATCCACAACCATTGCATCTAACTTTTTTTCATCTTTACACTCAACCATAACCCTAATTAACGGCTCAGTTCCAGATTTTCTCACTAGTATTCTACCAATTCCTACCAATTCTTCACTACATTTTTTCAAAAAATCATCTACCTCTTCCAGTTCCAACGGATTCTTTTGATTCTTATCAAATTTTATATTTTCTAATCTTTGTGGAACAGTTTTATAGATATTACTTATTTCGCTTAAGGTAGTTTTTTTATTTTTTTGTCTGGCTAATTGTAGCATTGACATAACCTGTAGAGCACAACATATACCATCGCCAGTTGTGCAATAATCCCCAAGTATAATATGACCAGATTGCTCTCCTCCAAGATTATAGCCACCTCTTCTCATTTCCTCAGCTACATATCTATCACCAACGTTTACCCTTATAACATTTATGCCTAATTCTTTTAAGTATAACTCTAACCCTAGGTTTGACATCTGTGTTACTACAACAGTATTTTTCTTAAGTGTTCCATTAGCTAACATCTTCTTGGCTATTAGAGCAATAATTTTATCACCATCAACGATTTCCCCTTTTTCGTCAACTATTATAACTCTATCAGCATCCCCATCCAAAGCTATACCTAAATTAGCTCTTTCATCTAGAACCATTTTTTGCAAATTTTGAGGTTTTGTAGAACCATAATTTTCATTTATGTTTAAACCATTTGGCTGACAACCTATTCTAACCACATTTGCTCCCAATTCCCAAAATACAGTTGGTGCTACTTTATAGCTAGCGCCATTAGCACAATCTACAACAATTTTTAATCCCTGCAAATCCAAATTTTTTGGGAAGCTACTTTTAACATATTCTATATACCTTTGCTGATATATGTAGTTATCCGAACGCCAAGCACGTCCTATTTTACTGTCTGTTGGTAAATTTTTATCCAAATCATTATCTATCACATTTTCTATCTCTTCTTCTATGTGGTCTGGAAACTTTATACCATTTGAATCAAAAAGTTTTATACCATTATCATAATAGGGATTATGCGATGCTGATATCATTATTCCCAAGTTGCATCTCATTGATCTAACCAACATAGCTATGCCCGGTGTTGGAATTGGTCCTATTAAAAAAACTTCATTGATACCACCTGCTGTTAGTCCTGCCGTTAAAGCCGATTCTAACATGTAACATGATAACCTTGTATCCTTACCTATAACTACGCTATTTTTCTTACCATCATCTTTTTTTATTATTTTTGCAATTGCTAATCCGAGTTTTAGAGCAAATTCTGCCGTCATTGGAAATGTATTTGCTTTTGCTCTGATGCCATCTGTCCCAAAATATCTTTTTGTCACTATAGTATAAAATATTTATGTTATTTATGTGAATATTTTATATGTTTGTGGGAAAAAGTAAACTTGATGGTTTTTGAGATGGATCATTTGCTATTTCCTCTTTACTTCTGGAGTATTTAGTTTTAACTTTGCTCTTTTAAAGTTCACAAAAAGTGAAATACATTTTAGATATAAGACCATATGTATTTATTTATATAATACATCTATGTTAGCAAAATTTTAGTAAAATTTGTGTACTCTTTTGCTTTAAATTTCATTTTAAAAATACTCCTTACATTTTTTATATTAAGAAATTGTTATCTGTATATTTATTATATAATAAAACAAATTATGATTAAACTAATTACAGTTTGTAATAAATATTTATAAATAAAAGGAAAGTAGAGAATAATCTAATTCCTTGAGTTATAAAACAGCTATAATAGCATATAAATATTTAATTAATTAAATTTAATCCCAATTTCGTTTTTTAGCTCATAAAACCTCTAAAAAATAAAGAAAAAATAAAGAAA
>CAPZCD010000059.1 GCA_948744995.1 uncultured Rickettsiales bacterium
TGTATTCATAAAAAAGGAATTGGTATTATTTTTATAAAATTTGTTTATATTTTCTTTAATTGATATTAAAGAGTTATTTTTCCATATTTTTCACCACATTCTTAAATGAGAAAAAGTAATGTTAATGTTAATATAGGTGTGATTTTTATAGTAGGCGTTTAAAGATAAAGTGAAAGTGGTGGGTAATCCCTAATAATTAACATTAATAAACAATTTGAAACTAATATTTATCTATTTTTTAGACTTATTCACCGAATTTTTAATAATTTCAATGGCCCTATCACAAGAAATTGTAAAAACATCATCATTTTTTAAAGAATAGAACTTCTTATTGTGTGAAATATAAGGGCCAAATCTACCAATATTTGCCACTATTTCGCCACCATCATATTCACCAACTTTTCTTGGCAAAGATAGCAATGTTCCAGCTATCTGCACATCTACATTTTCTATAGCTATATTTTTAGGTACTCCAGCTCTCTTAGGCTTATTTTTTTTATCATCCTCACCTAATTGTACGTAAAAGCCATAAGGACCTTTTTTCAAGTATACAGTTTTACCGGACATTTTGCCTAATTCTTTATCTTCAAATTTTTGAACATCCTGTTCTTCATTATCTTGCTTAGTATCGGTAATTTGCTCCGTATATTTACATTCCGGGTAATTAGAACAGGCTACAAAAATGCCAAATTTACCGATTTTTAAACCGAGAACACCATTACCACATTCAGGGCATTTATTTTTTGAATCTCCATCTTTACTGCTGGTGAAAATAGTATCGCTCAATAATTTGGAAATATACTCGGTAATTTCACTATTTTTAATTTGCATTGTCTCATCAATGTCTTTTTTAAAAGGAATCCAAAACTCACTAAGTAACTTTTTCCAGTTTTTTTTACCATTTGAGACAATATCTAGATCATCCTCTAACTTTGCCGTATAGTCATATTCAACATACTTTTTAAAGTAATTTTTCAAAAATACATTAACAACAATACCCCTATTTTCTGCTATAAATTTCTTTTTTTCTAATCTAACATAGCCACGATCTTGTAAAACTGATATTATATTTGCATAGGTGGAAGGTCTACCAATACCTAGTTCTTCCATTTTTTTAACCAAACTAGCCTCTGAATATCTAGGTGGAGGTTCTGTAAAATGTTGTTTATCTATAACTTTCTTAAAATTTAATACCTCCCCAACCTTTACATTTGGTAAAACTAGGTCTTTTTCATCAATTTCATCTTCTTTAGTTTCGTTATACAATACGTAAAAGCCATCAAATTTTATTACACTACCACTAGCCCTTAAACCATGTTTTGAGGTAGTTATATCTATCAAAACTTGATCCAAAACGACACTAGCCATTTGGCTTGCTATTAACCTTTTCCAAATAAGTTCATAAAGCTTGTATTCATCAGTACTTAAATATTGTTTAATATCATTTGGCAGAATACTTGGATCTGTAGGTCGTATAGCTTCATGCGCTTCTTGCGCGTTTTTAACCTTATTTTTATACATTATAGCTTTTTCTGGTAGATACTTTTTACCATATTTAGCAGTTATAACTTTTCGAGTAGCTGCTATAGCCTCAGGAGCTGTGTATACTCCATCGGTTCTCATATAGGTTATTAAACCATGAGTTCCACTTCCAACATCAATACCCTCGTATAACTTTTGCGCTACAGACATAGTCTTTTTTGCTGAAAAACCAAGTTTTTTTGATGCTTCTTGTTGTAAAGTAGATGTTGTAAATGGAGCAAAAGGATTTCTTTTAACTTCTTTTTTCTCTATGTTCGAAACTCTATAGCTTTCTTTTTCAAGTTCATATTTTATTTTTTTAGCTTCAGTTTCATTTTTTATGGATAGTTTATCAAGTTTTTTACCATCAATTGATACTAATCTTACGGTTAAATCATCTTTAGTTTGTGTTTTAGTCAAAACATCTATAGTCCAATATTCCTCAGGTTTAAAATTCAGTATTTCTATCTGTCTTTCGCATATTAATCTAAGAGCTACCGATTGTACTCTGCCGGCCGATCTACTGCCAGGTAATTTTCTCCATAAAACTGGTGATAGATTAAAACCAACAAGATAATCTAGAGCTACTCTAGCCTGTTGGGCATCAACCAAATCCATATCTATAGTTCTAGCTTCTTTCATAGCTTGCTCTACCGTATTTTTGGTGATGGCATTAAATACGACCCTTTCAATTTTAGTGTCCTTTTTAATAGCTTTTTTCTGTTTTAAAACCTCAATTACGTGCCAAGCTATAGCTTCTCCTTCTCTGTCAGGATCACTTGCTAGTATCAGTTTATCACAAGTTTTCATGGTATCAACAAGTGCTGTTACGTGTTTTTGTGATGCTCTATCTATTTCGTATTTAATTTTGAAGTCATTTTCTGTATCTACACTGCCATTTTTTTTTGGTAGCTTTCTTATATGTCCGAATGATGCTAAAACAATGTAATCTTTCCCTAAATATTTGTTTATGGTCTTGGCCTTGGCTGGCGATTCTACAACTACTAGACTTTTCATATGCTATTTAAGAACACTTTTTGCTAGACTTTAGTTATGTTTTTTAAATTGTAAATAAATAAAAAGAAATATTTTTAAATCTTATTGAAATAATTTAAAGGTTAACTACCATAATAGTTGGAATTAAAAAATAATGGATATTATGAAGAATGAAAAAATATGGTATTGTTATTTAGTAAAATATTTATTTATACTGGTAATTTTGTTAGAATTATTAGGTAGTGGTAATGTGGAAGCTACAAATGTGTTGTATATTCCTAATCCTAATTTACTCGGTAAGAAACCTGTTGTTAAAAAAAGAGCAAGAAATCTCTTTACTAATGATGAAGATGAGAGGTTAAAGGAACTTATTGAGGAATACGGTGAAGATAATTGGGGAATAATTGCTAAAAATATGAAAGGAAGGAATATAAGGCAGTGTAGAGAAAGGTATAGATATTACCTCTCTCCTGATGTTAATAAAAATGAGTGGACTGAGAGAGATGATAAATCATTGTTGGAATTACAAGAACAGTTTGGAAACAAATGGAAACTAATAGCGAGTTATTTTAATGGTAGAAATGAAATACAAGTAAAAAGTAGGTTTAAATTACTATGGAGAAGAAAGAATGGTATTCGTGCTATTAAAAACAAGATAAAAAATCAAGTACAAGCCAAAAATCCACCACCACCATCTCCAGCTACCGTAAAAATCCCAAAAGAAGAAGATTTTTCTGAAAATTATAGTGATTTTGATGAATCCAACAATTTTGATGACTATTTTCACTTTTAAATATTTCTCCGTGAGTTTTTTGGTAATCTATTAATTTTGGTATAATTTAAATATTATTGAAATAATTTGAAGAGGATGGTAGTATAGTTAGTGGACTTAAAATAGTAGATATTATGAAAAATAAAAATACGTTGAACCATTACCATTATGTGATCAAATATTTATTTGTATTAGCTACCTTTTTGGAATTATTATTTTGTAGTGATGTTTGTGCTACACCTGTTAATGCTCCTAGTTTGGTACATAATACCTTTGTTAAGAAAAAGAAAAAATTGAAAAAAAGAAAGTTTACTTATGAGGAAGATGAGAGACTAATGGAACTTACTGAAAAATATGGGACATCTAGTTGGAGACTAGTTGCTAAAAATATGGATGGGAGAAATACAAGACAATGTAGAGATAGATGGAAACACTATCTTTCTCCTGATATTAATAGGGATGAATGGAGTGAAGAAGAAGATATGTTATTGTTAGAAAAATATCAAATTTTTGGGGAAAAATGGTCTAAAATAGTCACTTTTTTTCTAAATAGAAATACTGTACAAATAAGGAATAGATGTTTATCATTACTAAGAAGAACAAAAAATAGATCTCAAAATAGTAAAAAAAATAAAATAAATACCCTGCCATCAACTATTAACCAGCCACCAGTTGTCAACTTACCATTAACTATTAACATACAACCAACTATTAATTTATTCCCAATTATTAATCCAAATCCACCACAAACTATTAGTTTAGTTCCACCTATTACTGATCTTCAATTAACAACTAATCCACAACTAACTAGTTACTTTCCAAATAGGATTTTGCAGACAGGAAACAGATTTCAGCAGCCACAAATAGCAATAAGTAGAAAACAAGCTATTAATCCACCGGCACCATCAGTTAATGACAATTTACAATCAACGCCAATTATGAAAGAAAATCAAGAAAAAAATTCTTTCAAAGATTATGATTTTGATGATGATTATGATGAAAACGATGGGCATAATCCATTTTTTAATGATTTTGATGACTTTGACAATTTTAATTAAAATGCAAGTTTTATAACAAGTGTTTTAGTGGGTAGCTAATCATAATTATTTAAGTGATGGATTTACTATGGTATATAGATAAATTATAGCGCAAGTAATTATATTTGATGCTCCCACATCTTGATTTCCAAAAAATTTCCATGATTATATATACAATAATATCAAATTAATTTGAATTAATATGGATAAAAATGAAAAAATAACCAAATATATTAATATTATTACCTCACTAATATTTGTTGCACTATTATGCATCATAAAAAACAAAGTTATACTAAAAAATGGCTATAATCTTGATAAAAATTCAACCGATGACGAAGTATGCGTTTTTATACAGGAGTCATGTATCCACTGTCACGATCTAAAAAAATACTGTGAAACCATAGATATTTCTAAATATAATGTGAAATTTTATGACATCAGGGACAAAAAAAATCTAGATCTTCTTTTAAAGTATGCAAATAAGCACCATTTATCATTTATGGAGTTGGGTACACCAGCAATTTTTTCTAAGAGAGAGTACATGATAGGCTTTGATTTAGAGGATAAAGATGAAGAAAAATTTATAGAATTTTTAGATAAAACACGGGAGGAAAAAAAGATGGCTAATAAGCAGAAAGATATGGTTAATATCCCTCTATTAGGAAATTTTGACAAAACAAAATTAAGTTTAAATAAGCTGTTGTTTTTAAGTTTGTGGAGTTACTTCTTTAGTTTAAATAATTTATATTCACTCCTATTTATAGCGGTTATTTTTCTTATAATTAACATAAAAAATAAAAAACTTGTAATATTGTCTTATTTTCTATTTTTAGCATTCACAAAATTTCTATTTCTAACAAGTTTCATAAATATATTCCTATTCATAAAATTTATCAAAATTTTATTGATAGTTCTAGGTTATTATACTATTTATAAGGCTATAGACGGTATAACTAACCCTAACAGTAACGGCTATAAATATAGTGAAAATGAAGAAAAATTATCAACAAAAAGAGTTTTATTTATAACATTATTAACCTTCTTAGCAGCTTCAGTTGAATTTATAAAACCAACAAAAGTTATGAATATTTATACTAATACTATAAATCAACCTACTGTTAGTAGTGCTGGCTATATACTACATAGCGCTGTCTATACTTTTTTTGTTACAGTATTAAGTTTTTTGGTTTTTTGTTTATGTTATTTTTTGTTTAAAAAGTTTGAATTGTTTAAAAATAATTTAGCTATTATTGGTAATTTGTCCCTATTATTGATGGGGATATTTATAATATTTATATAAAAAATAAGTTAACTTTTTAACTTCTATAAAAAAATAATAAAATCAATATGTAAAACATCCATAGGGCTCTGGTCTCCATTTCTTGATATTTAAATTCTTTAAATTAATATATCTTTATG
>CAPZCD010000060.1 GCA_948744995.1 uncultured Rickettsiales bacterium
ATGGTGATTATGGGATCAATTGAGGTAATCAAGAAATAGAGAGATGTCCCGGTAGTTATTTATCTTTAAAGTAACGGTATTGCTAAAATATTTTTTTATGATATAATAAATAAGGATTATTTAAGATTTTATAATCCTTATTAAATATTGTTAATAATAACTAAAAAATTAATTAAAAGGAGTATATATGATGAAAAATATAAATTCACTTATAAAAATGACAATGTTTGTGTCATTATTCTCTATAAATAGTAGTATGTTATATGGAACTGCTACAGAGAATATAATAAGATATTCAAATGGTGATTATTTTGAAGGCGAAACTAAGACAAGAGGACTACTAGGACTTTATTGGAAAACACCACATGGTTTTGGTAGATATACCAAAAAAAATGGAGATATTTGTGAAGGCCAATTTGTAAATGGAAAGTTAACAGGAAAGGGTAAATGTTTTCATACTTATGATTACTATGATGACGGAGCTATTGAATTTGAAGAAGGTATTTTTAAAAATTGGGCGTTAAAAGAAGGCAAAAGATTAAGGACAGATGGTACTTTACTAAAAGGTACTTTTATATATGGGATGATACTAAATGGAAAAGGTGAAATTAGCTACCAAAATGGCGATATTTTAAAAGGCAATTTCAAAGATGAAAAACTACATGGAAAAGGTAATTTAACTTTAGCTAATGGTAATAGCTGTATAGGTAATTTTGAAAATGGAATACGAACCGGAATAGTTGATATAATTCTTTTAAATGGTACTGTTATTAAGGGTGACTTTTCTGATAAAGAATTCTTTTCTATTATAAGTGATGAACATGTTAAAGATATTTGGAAGAACGCTGTTTATGATGGTGATACTAAAAATGGTATGTGGGATGGAGAAGGTAAAATAACTTTACAAAATAGAATTATATTTGAAGGAAAATTTAAAGGGGGAAAACGAACTGGTCGAGGTAAAATAATTTATCCTTACATTGGTAGTATTTTTGAACTTGATTTTACTGATAACGAGTTTCATGAACATTTCCTTAATAACATAGTAATAGACAATGAATATGAAATCATTAAAAATAATATTAATAATTTTTTAGAAGGTGATGAGAAGATTTTAGAAGGTGATGAGAAGAAAGAACTTTAAAAATTTATATCAAATTGTAGTTTAGTTACAATTTGATAACCATTTGAAAAACAACCATAAATTAAAAATATACTACACACTTTTTAACAACATGGAAAGTTGTGACTATGAGTGAACGATCACTCATAGTCATTTTTTCTAATAATTATTCTTAATAATCTATTTTATATTTTTATATTTAACCTATCTCATATTCAAAACCACTATCTTCTATCAACTTTATAGCATCCGTAATACCTTGCCCCTCTTCTGTTAGATAGCCAGAAGCGAAAATTGAATTAGCTGGATAAAACATAAGATTTTGTTTATCTTTTATATGTATTTCTCTACCGGCTGCCACTCTCACATCAGCTCTTGGTATCATTAACCTAGCCAAACAAAGAACTTTTAGACAAAACTCCGGCGTTAAGTTTTTAGCCATATTTTCAAATGGAGTTCCCCTTATAGGAATTAAAAAATTTATTGGGACAGATTGTGGTCTTAAATAATGTAATTCTGTCAGCATGTCAACTATATCCTCAGGTTTTTCACCCATACCAACTATACCGCCACAACATATCTCAAAACCAACTCTTTGCAACATTTTAATATTATTTACTCTTGTCTCATATTTATGTGTAGTACATATTTTATTGTAATAATTTCTACCAGTATTAAGATTATGATTTATTCTTTTAACACCAGCTTCCTTAAGTTTTATAGCTTGTTTTTCCGTCAAAAAACCTATAGAGCAACAAATATCTGTATCAATGTTGTCTCGTAATTTTTTAATACGCTTACATATTTTATCGAAATCATTATCTTCAAAAGTTATTCCGCTTAAACCAATACAATGTCTTTTGACATTCTTACTTTTTCCAACTTTACCGTCGGATAACAACGCATCAGCATCCAATAATGAATATTTATCTATATTAGCTTTTGAAACGCAGGATTGAGAGCAATAATGACAGTCTTGACTACAATTTCCGCTTCTTAAATTACTTAAAATTTGGATACTGACTTTGTTTCCTTTATATTTTTTTCTAACTTCATATGCTAAATCAAGAATTTCTTTTAATTCATTATCTGGAAAATTTAGTATATACAAGCACTCGTTAGCTGATAGTATTTCATTATTGATGGATTTAGTTAGTAATGATTTCAAATTTATATTAGACATATTTATTTTTGTTTAAACTTACCTGTTAGGTTAATAATTATACATTATTTTGTAAATATATACACAATATATAAAAATATTACCAAAATTATTACTAATACCTATTATTTATTACATAATATAACCCCAACTTCACTTTTTAAACTTAAAATATTTTAAAAGTTAAGAGAAAATGGCAAGCAGACCCCGCTACTAGTACTCAGCCCCAAGAAAATACAAACCACACGCCGGAGCATTCATCCCAGCCATTTTTCTATCTTTAGCTTCCAATATTTTCTGAAATTCATCAACACTGGTTTTTCCAGTTCCAACATCCTTAAGAGTACCAACAATATTTCGTATCATATGGTGCAAAAATGACTTCGCACTGAATTTGAATATAATCTCATCATCTTTTCTAATCACTTCACAGCCACTCATAGTTTTTACCGGGCTCAAAGCTTGACATTGACTATCCCTAAAACTGGAAAAATCATGTTTGCCAATAAGCGTTCGGCTAGCTCTGTTCATTAAGTCAACATTAAGTTCCTTTATCACATGCCATGCCCTATTTTTCATTAAAACTAACGGAGTTGGCCTATTTATAATTATATATTGATAATGCCTCATTTTTGATGAAAATCTGGCATGAAAATCTTCATTAACAATTTCGCAAGATTTTACAACAATATCCTGCCCGTTTAAAAGTTTAAAATTACTATAAAAATTACCAAATTTATCAGTTATAGCTTCTCCGAATTTAGAAATTAGTAATCTATTATATAATCCGAGATAGTAATTTAAACCACTGACTATAGTAGCTTTAGCTATTTTTTTATTCAAATCAAAATGCGCAACCTGGGAAATTGCGTGAACGCCAGCATCAGTTCTACCACAGCCCACTACTTCAGTATTTTGTCCCGATAGTTTCGCTACACTATCCTCTATTATTTCCTGTATAGATAAACCTTGTCCTTGTTTTTGCCAGCCTGAGTAGTTAGTACCATCATACTCTATATCTATCTTATAACGCATTATTTTATAAGATCTAGCAACTTGTAGTTAACCCTTAATTTATATTTTTTATCCCTAAGATAACTAGTATAATATCTAAATAATCTATCACTATCCTCTTCAAATAGTTCTTTTCTTATTTCGGTAGCATCTGTATATTGCTTATTATCTTTTGTTAAAACACCTTCAGCTCTAACAAAGGCAAAATATAATACCTTATCATCAGCAAAAATCCCAGTTACTTCGCCCTTTTTAGTTTTCATAACGGCAGCTAAGAAATCCTTGTTATAATTTTCGCTCTTCTTTACTACACCTCTCTTATTTTGAATTTTAAAATTTTTTGAAACTAAAAATTCGGAATTGAAACCTTTTTTCTTATACTCTTCAACTATTTTAGTAACTATTTCAAAGCGTAATTCTTCTGTCTTTTTATCCTGTATAGCCATTTTTACCTCTTTTTTCACTTCATCAAGATTTTTGACTCTACTTTCTTTCAAATCGGCTATATGGTAAAAATATACATCTTTATCCTTTCTTTTAGGTGCGAAAACTTTACCTATAGTGTATTCAAATATGTTTGGCACATCCTGATATTTTTTATTACTTTCAATATCCTCCTTTTTAAGATAACCATAGGTATCAACCTTTAAACTCATTTCTTTCGCAATTTCCTGTATAGATAAACCCTTAGCTTTCAGCGACTGAAACTCATTAATCTGATCTTCTGTATAATTTGTGATTTTTATGTAATCCAAACGCCTCTCCTCCGGTATCACAAAACTATTAATATTACTGTTATAATAACGTTTCATTTCATCTTCCGTAACATCTCCACTATAGTTTTCTAACCTACCTTTCTCAATCGAAAATATTTCAATATTCTTATATTTATTGGCTTCAGATTGTAAAATTTTTAAAGAATAACCATTAACATCAAGTAGCTCAGCCAGAGTGTCTATAAGAAATCTTTTATTATGAGATTCTCTAAGAACCTTTATATAATCCTGCTCAGTAATATTATACCTTTTTAAAAATCTTTCCAATTTATTTATATCAAATTTTCCATCTGTGTGAAAATCTTTTTCTTGAAGAATGTCGTCCAATATGAGTTTTTTTGGCTTTTGTATAACAAAATTTTCAACTTCCATGTCTATCAGTTTCGAATACAGTACTCTATTCAAAGTAGATAACATAAACTCTTTAGAATTCAGTTGAGCCATCTGTTCTTCAGTGAGTTTGAGAGAGGCCATTGACCTTTTTTCATTATTTAAAATACTAACGAATTCGTTTATGTTAACTTTTTTATATTTTCCAATTATTATATTGTACTTATTTGACATAAACAAAATACTACTTATGCTGGAAAAAACAAAAGCCAATACCAAAACGCCTAGCAAATACTTAGTAAAATTTGATTTATTAAAAACATATTTTTCATTACTCATAGTGAACCTCTTCTTTTATTATATATCATCAATATCCAGTGATTTTATAGGATTAATATAAATTATTTTCTCCTCCTCTTGATCCATAGCCTTTTTCTTTCTTCTGCGCCTTTTTCCAGCAGTAACATGTTTAAAATTCCTTCTATCTTCAGCAGTTTTTTCCTTTAAATAATCATTTAACTCGACTTTTAATTCATCAATAGATCCTTTAAAGTTTCTGTCAGATCCTTCCAAACTCAAGTATTTAACCTTAGAATCGGATTTAGTTATAAGTTTTTCCTGCAGAGCTATACATTCATCCTCAGTAAATTTTAAATCATCTGTAGCACGAACTATTAACCCACTGGAAGCGCAAGGTATTATAAAACTTAGATCACATTTTCTCAAATCCGGTGAAAAAATTGCATAATTTTCAAGATCTGGTCTTCTCATAACCAGCTGTAAAACCGGAGCGACACTGGTATCAATGCCACATATCCAAAAACTTCTACATTCAATATTTTTGTTATGAAGCCAATCCAATGCTGCCGTCATGTCAAGCAAATTAGTATTTTCTACTTCTGTTTTGTCAACATTACTATATTCGTTGAGTCTAAATCTTAGTGCAGAAAAATTATTTTCTATAAAAATATCAAATACAATGTCAGCTATCCCACTAAAATCTACCTGTTTTCTACTATTTTTTTCTTTCATGTTCTCAACAATTAGAACAGCTGGAGCATCTAAACTCTTGCTGTGGCCGTATTTTCCATTGACTTTACCAAAGGCTCCTTTAAAAACTATGTCTGACATCTCCAAATAATTAATATTAATAGTATTATATCATCTAAAATAAAAAATTCAATCATAATGGGGAATAGGATTTGGTACTGTACTCCATTAGTTTGCTTTTGAATTTTTTATGTAGAATAATCTACTTAACCCCAACCTCGCTTTTCATCCCAACTTCATCCTTATTTTTAGCTGATAGGT
>CAPZCD010000061.1 GCA_948744995.1 uncultured Rickettsiales bacterium
TTTCAAGGGCTTTTAAAGAATTTAAGAAAATTTAAAAAGCGAGGTTGGGGTTAATCTATTATGAATAGTCAAGTAATGAATAGTCAAGTAATATTTATAGAATGAATAGTATACTCCATGAGTTTATTTTTAGAAACTGTCCTAACGCGTTTTGGCATACTTATAATCGATAGTATCATCATTAATGTTTTAGCCATAAATTTGTGAGTAATTATCTATTTGTTTTATTTATACATCATAAAAGTCTAAAAATGAACTGACGAGGTGTGATACCCTCTCATATTACGGGACTACCCACCACTTTCTCTTCATCTTTAAAATATTCAATCCAGTTCTACTTTTTTAAAATTAAAATATATTAAAAATAAGAAAAATATTATTTTAAACATGAAATTATACATATTTATAAAAAAGGAATTGACATTATTTTTATAAAAAATATCTATATTTTTTAAAATTGATATTGAAGAGTTATTTTGTTCTTATTTTTTAGTGTATCTTAAGTTATAAAAAACAATGTTAAGTTAATATGAATGTGATTTTTATAGCAAGTATTCAAAGATAAAGAGAAAGTGAGGGTAGTGCCTATACTACCCAAACGAACTTGAAAATAAAAGCCACATACTATACCATATCAGCATCAATTCAATTTTTTAATATGTCCAATAAACTTGTAGTTCTATGTATACTTGACGGTTGGGGTCTAACAAATGATACAAAGTACTCCGCCATAGCTAAAGCTAATACTCCATTTTACGACTCTCTAATCAAAAACTATCCGAATACAGAATTAGAGGCTTCCAGTTTAAGTGTAGGACTACCAGACGGCCAAATGGGAAATTCTGAAGTGGGACATACAACTATAGGTTCCGGCCGTGTAATATTCCAAGATTTACCAAAAATAACTAAAATAGTGGAAGATGGAAAAATACAGGACAATATTGTTTTATCCAATATCATAAAGAAACTAAAAGAAAACAACGGAAATTTGCATTTACTAGGATTATTTTCCGATGGCGGCGTTCATTCTCATATAAACCACATTATAGCCGTAGCTAAAGTTGCTGCCGATGCCGGTATAAATGTACTTATGCATTGTTTTTTAGATGGAAGAGATACTCCACAAATGTCAGCTCTAAATTATCTGGATAAATTTAATAAAGAGACTAAAAATTATAAAAACATAAAAATAGCTACATTAGGTGGAAGATATTACGCAATGGATAGGGACAAAAACTGGGATAGAACTTCAAAAGCTTATGATGTTATAGTTAATGGAAGTGGCAAAAATTCTATATTTAACCCAGTAGAAGCTGTAGAAAATTCCTATAAAGTAGGTAAAACGGATGAATTTTTAGAACCAGTTGCTATTGGTGATTATAGTGGTATGAAAGATGACGACGCATTTATATTTTGTAACTTTAGAGCAGATAGAGCAAGACAACTATCACAAGCTTTAGGTCAAACTGATTTTAATATGTTTGAAAGAAATAAAGTTATAAATTTTTCTAGTATGGTCCAATTTACCGAATATTCGGTCGAACATAGTAAATATCTAAAAACTATGTTTCCAAATGAACAAATAACTGAATCTCTGGGAGAAATTATTTCAAAACAAAATCTCAAACAATTAAGAATTGCCGAAACAGAAAAATACGCACATGTAACCTTTTTCTTCAATGGCGGTATTGAGAAAGAATTTGAAGGTGAAGATAGGATTTTAGTAAAATCACCAGCTGTAGCCACCTACGATCTTAAACCTGAGATGTCTTGTTTAGAAGTCAATGAGAAACTAATTAATTCTATAAAAAGTAAAAAATACAATTTAATAGTTGTAAATTTTGCTAATCCAGATATGGTGGGTCATACCGGCAATATGGAAGCGGCAGTAAAAGCAGTTGAAGTTATTGACAAACAGCTGGAAAAATTAGTCAAAGCTGTAAAGGATGTTGATGGAACTATATTTATAACAGCGGATCACGGTAATATTGAAAAAATGTTTGATGAAATTAAAAACCAACCTTGTACGACCCATACAACGAATAGGGTACCATTTATTGTTGTTAAAAATGATGTTTCTAATATTAACTTAGCAGAATGGGGTACTTTAGCCGATATTGCTCCAACTATTCTGAAGGAATTTGGTCTTAAAAAGCCTGAAGTTATGAGTGGTAATAGTCTTATACTGTAGTGTCATGCAATTATTATCTTTGTTTGTAGATGATATACCGCCATGCCATATTAATTGTTGCAGTTGTCCATATTTATAGCCGTTTGGTTTTTTAATCTCTCTCCACAACCATATTAATCTGATCTATAGTACTTGATAAACTTCTATCTTTTAAAGCACGGGATAGAATAGGTAAATTATCATTATATTTATAAGGACATAGCTTATCAATTATAGGTAATGAATTTTCATCTTCCTCATCGTTATTACTATTTTTATCTGTTCTAATATTTGTAGAAGATGGTACTATAGCAGTACTATCGACCTTTTTACTAACTGTTCCCACCTTTCTTTTAGATGAATTATTGTTATCTGTTTTATCTTCTTCTAATTTTTCTATATTATCGTTGCTGTCTTGCTCATACAGAGGTAAATTCTTTTTTCTTGTAAACAATGCAGTTATAGTGGGCTTTTTATTTTCATCTTCATTATTATAGTTAATGGTAACGTCAATATCTTCCCCATTGTATTTAATTGTTTTACTTATTAAATTAAATCTATCTTTAGTTGGCATAAAATCAAATCCAGCTGTAACTATGTAAAGTTTATTAAAAATAATACCATTTAAATTATTCTCATTTATATCCACAGTTAATATTTTACCATTGGTTACAAATAAGTTAGAATTATCTCCTATACCTATTAATCTAGTTATTCTATCATAAAACACACCAATATAAAAGGTTGTATTTGCTTCTATATTAATATTATTAACTACAATCATATTAACCTCTGGCCTCACAAGAAATGAACCATTATACCCACCAGAATTTTTAAAGGTTAGAACAGAATGACTATCACTATCACTTATAATATCATGTCCCAGTACAAATGTAGCCATTGTATTAGAATTGTTTGTAAAGGTTACCTGTGAATTATCTTCCATAAGAAAACCTATAATGCTCCTACCATTACTGCCTTCTACTATTACATTATTAGCTAGCATAAAAGAAGGATTATTACCATTTAGGTAAAAGTTAATTGTTCCTTTATTGTTAAAAACAATAGAATACTTGTCTCTATAGTTACCATGAAATGTAAATGCAGGGAATATAATATTATTTGTCACATCTATAGAATTACCGGTAAAATTTATAATAGAATTATCATGATTGTAAATTAACGAACTTGTAATACCGTTACCATTAACAATGTTATTATTGAATAACATTGTTTCTGTCATTTCTATTCCAATATCTGTTGTTCCTTCGTTATAAATAAGGTGCACACCATAGCCTGTTGAATTGAGGGCATTATTTTTAAAAATTATAGATTTAGCATTTATTTTCAAAACAGAATTAATATTGTTTCTAAATAATGAGTTGCTGTATTTATTCCTTGATGAATTATTAATAATAGCCAATGTTTCTGTTATAATTGTCCCACTATTACCGATAGTCATTTCTCCGTGATTGTAAAAAAAGTAAATATGACCATTTGAACTAATAGTATTACCATTGACAGTTACAAATCTACCATATACAGTCATAGTGGACCTGGCGAAATTAAAAAATAATGAAGTAGTACTTTTGCCCCTAAGATCATTATTATTAAAAATTGATCTTTCTGTATCAGCTGAACCAATGATCGTTCTGGTTCCATCTCTATTATAGAATAAAAAAGTGTAACTATCTGTTGAATTAAGAATATTACCCTCTACAATTATAGATCTACCATATAGAATTATGGCAGAACCGTCGCTATAATTGTAAGATAATGCAGCATCACCTTTACTTTCCAATTTATTATAACTAATACCTAATGCTTCCGTATCAATCGCACCAATAGTCATTTTTCCTTTCTTATTAAAAAACAAGTGGGCAATTTTGTTTGTTGAAATAATGATGTTGTGTTCTACGGCTACACATATACCATATATAACCAAAGTAGAATCTCTAAAATTACCAAATAATAAAGATTTTTCTTTACCTTTAAGTTCGTTATTACTAATAATTGACGTTTCTGTGTTGACAGAACCAATTGTTGTTGTCCTATATCTAGAGAATAGAGTAGCATACCTATCTGCTGAATTAATAATGTTACCATATATAGCTATAAATCTGCCATATAAGGCTATGGTAGGATAATTAAAATTACCAAATAATGAACTTCCAAAAGATTCGTCGTTTAGTAAATTATAACCTATAATAGAAACTCCAATTGCATCCAATCCAATAGATATTTCCCCAGAATTATCAATCAAATAATTGAGAGCACTATTTTCTACTTTATTAGCGACAAAGAAAACATAATTAATATTTAAATTCATTATTCCACGATTATTGACTAAAGCTTTTGTTGAACTAATTCCTATCATTGCAAATATAAGGTTGTTTATCTGACTTGATTTCACATCAAATTCCATGTCAAATCTTGTACCATAAGGTATTTCTAGCCCGCTATCTTTTTCAAAAAATAATATACCCTTATCCGTGGCTAACTCATTTTGTTCAACTGTTTGATTTTTTACTAGATGGCTAATACTTAAAATTCCTGCTCTATTCTCTCCAAATGAATTTTGTAATATTAATTGTGGTAGTTGAATAGATCGATTATTGTGGCCTTTTATTTCTGTTTTATCTATACCATTATATCCATAAAATATACCATCTGAATCTATACTTATAAAACCATTGGCTACCGTTAGTATTTCAGCATGAATATAGTTTTTAATAGGAATAATTATCATTAATATAGCTAAACATCTTGTAATAATATTAATACCTAACTTCCTTTTCAAAAAATTTAACATGTAGATCTGCCTCCGCAAAATAGATTAATGGCATTAATATATCATACTAATTATATAATATTCAAGGATAAATTTAATAATTATTTATGTATAACTATAAAAACGCATCTATATCTCTCCCTATCTAACCATCCACCTTCCCTCTACCCCTATACCTACATTAATATAGTTATCACTATTCTTACCATAGGATATATAACCATTAGCAGATAGTTTAAGATTAGGATATAATGGATTATAATAGTTAAGAGCTAAAGATAATTCTGTATTAAAATTATTAACATCACTTCTATTATAGATTAAGGTATTATTAATAGTATTATTATAGAAACTAATAGTATTATTAGTTTCTTTAGTAAGATTAATATCATATTTAATATTAATAGATGTTCTTAAACTTAAGGTTTTAGATCTATTGATATAACTTTGATAATCTAAACCTATAGCAGGAGTAATAATATGTAGAGATAACTTATCCATCTTAATATCAATATTATTGTTATAACTATCTCTAGCTATATAGCTAT
>CAPZCD010000062.1 GCA_948744995.1 uncultured Rickettsiales bacterium
ATTATGGTGATTATGGGATCAATTGAGGTAATCAAGAAATAGAGAGATGTCCCTAAATTTTGATAAAAGTTATTAATTTAGAAGTTATTTATCTGTATTTTTCAATGTATCTTAAACGAGAAAAAGCGAAATTAGGGTTAGCAATAATTTTTAATACAAAAAAACTGGAGAAAATGGATAATTAAAATTTTATTCCTTATGAGTAGTTTTTAGTACAGAAAAATAAGTATTTTGTTAACTTCAACACCCCATCCCACAACTTCCACAATTTTTATCACAAGGCTTTGATTTTTTAGCATTTTTAGCCAGACCACCAAGAGCTGTTTCCTTATAAAGACTAGACATATCATCTCCAATTTCTTTCATACTTCTAATGACTTGATCGAACTTGAGATATACACTTTCCTTTTCCAAAAGTGCTAACCTACAAGCAGAAACTGCTTTTACCGCATTAATTGCATTTCTTTCTATACAAGGTATTTGCACTAGACCTTTTACCGGATCACAGGTAAGTCCGAGATTATGGGTCATTCCTACTATAGCAGCATTTTCGCATTGCTTTATAGTTCCACCTAAAGCCGCACATAAACCAGCAGCAGCCATAGCTGTAGCCGAACCAACTTCAGCTTGACAGCCACCTTCAGCTCCAGATATAGAGGCATTTATTTTACATAAAATACCGACAGCACCAGCTGTTAATATAAATTTTCTAAAACCATCAAAATTTGAATTACAGAAATTTCTGTAGTAATACACTACTGCCGGTATAATTCCAGCTGCACCATTGGTAGGCGCACTTATTATTCTACCATAGCTGGCATTTTCTTCAGATGCAGCCATACCCGATAGTAGTAGGAAATCTATAACATTCAGGTTATCATCCTTTTTATTTTTTATACTTTTTTGCAGTTTTGGTGACCTTCTTTTTAAGCCTAAGCCTCCACTCAAATTCCCTTTCCTCTTAAGTCCATTTTTTATAGAACCAACCATAACACTGTATAATTTGGCTATTTTTCTATCTATTCTATGTTTATCACGTATAATTAATTCGTTTTCAAGAACTATTTCCCATATTTCTTTATTTTTTCTCCTGCAAAAGTCAGTTAAATCGTTCCAGTTATTAAATTTATTTGGAAATTTTATATTCTTCGTATCATTATTATTATCTCTTGATTCCAGCTCACTTTTAATTTCAACAAAACCACCACCAACAGAATAGTATTCTTCGCTATAGAGTATTTTAGCGGATGAATCGTAGGATGTTATTATCATACCATTCGGATGGTAAGGTAATTCCTTATTTTTATGCATAATAATGTCTTTATTGGCGTCAAAGTTTATGTGTTTGGAGCTTGATAATTTTATCTTTCCAGATGTTTTTATGTTACGTATAATTTCGTCTATTTTGTTTGGGTTTATAGTTTTAGGATCAAAACCGCTCAGACCAAGCTGTATGGCTATATCGGTTCCATGTCCGCTTTTTGTTAGGGCAAGAGATCCATATAAATCAACCTTGATCTTGTCTATTTTGTCTAGTTTATTTAGTTCCTCATTTTTTTGTATAAAGAATAGGGATGCTTTCATTGGCCCTACTGTGTGCGAACTTGATGGACCTATACAAACTTTAAATATATCAAATACGCTTATCATATTTTAACTAAAAAAGTTAATACTCATTGAGGATAATAATACTAAAAATTTATTTTTAAATATAATTATTCATATTTATGACAATAATTGTGGGTATTTAGGAATAATCATAACAACTATTGATCTATGACTATATCATAGAATTTTCTATACAATTTATTCAGTAAACAACTTTAATGCAAACATACAAGTTGTTTTGTTAAAAATTTTTTTAATCTAACAAATTTTTATAATAATTTTATATTGTCAACTTTTTTGAAAAGTAGTTCCTTTTACTTTTTCTTTCTCAATTCTTCTCAACAATTCTCTTTTTGTAAAAAAATTTAATGAATTTACTTCTTTATTTGCCTCATCTAGCAATTTTTCTTTTTCATTCTCTGGTACATCCTTATTTTCTAAATTTTTTTTTACTATTTCTAATAAGTTTTTATTTATTTCATTTTCTTTAGTTTCAGCAATCTTTGAATTGTATTTTTTCTCATTTAATATTCCTATATATGTACCTAGTCTTATTGTTAAATTTTTTAAAATTTCTCCTGCTTTTACTAAAAAGCCTGAATTCATTCTGTCTTCCTCTGCCTCAACAATTTTCAAGTCGTTTTCATTTTCTTTCATTTTCGCTAACTCTTGCTTCTCTAGAGCAATTTTTAATCTTATGTTTGTACCTAATTTTTTAATACCTAAATTTTTTAAAAGTATAGATTTTTTAGTATATTTTTTAGCCCACCTTTTAAGTGCATCTCTGGCGTCTTCATTTATTATATGATGTAACATAGTTTTATTGTCTTTGCCGATTCTTCCTACCCCAAAATTTTCAGCTATATCTTGTATTGATTTCATTTGCAAAACTTCTAAATCACTTAATTTAGTTAAATGATTTATATTTTTTTCAGAGGGCATTACTGGTATTATTTTTTCTTTGTTTTCTTTAAAATATAATGCACAAAATATAGTATAAAACTAGCCTGATACCAACAGGAACCAAGCCCCTGTTGGTCATGAATACAATGTTCAAGATATTTTTGTAAATTTAGGAAGTTTTTTTTTGATAACTCATCAGCATCATTATAGCTTTTTTCTGGTAACTTATCATCAATATTAGTATAACCACTTGAATCAAAAGCAATAACAATTTTTCCCATTTCTTCTTCTGGTACTTTTTCAGATAAAAATTGTTTTATTTTGGATAAAGAACACACAATTGAAATTGCATGATTTTGTTCAAGATTGGTTATATTTGCAGAAAAATAATCTATGTCTAAATCATGTATAGAAGTTAACCTATTTTCTTTTAATGAATTCTTATTTTTAGTTAATCCATAAGAATTCAAATATGATTCTATATCTTTATATGTATTTCCTGGCCAATCAGGATTGTTTTGTTCTATCTCAAACCTTACTCTTTTTAAGGCATTGATGTTATCGCAAAGTTTAGACAGAACAATTAAATTTTGTAAACCAGTCCTAGCACCATCCATTCTATTTTCATCATCCAGTTTTCCACTACTACCCTTTAATCTAGTTTGCATCTGATACTGGGCACATATTTCAATTAATTTTATATTACATTCCTCTTGATTTTTAAGTTTATTACCATCTTTATCACAGATATATGCATAATTTTTTGAGTCTTTGAGATATTCTTCATTATCATTATTTAAAGCTATATTTATTGCACGATAATCAATGACAATTTTATTAGAATTTCCTTCTTCATATAAATATTCTACTTTATCCATCATTCCGTTTTCGTCATACACTTGAGTGTATAAAGGTTTCTTAGTTTCTTCTTCAACTATTGTGTATCTACCTTGTCCATTTCGTTTTCCATCTTTAAATTCACCTTCATATTTACTACCATCTGCATAAATAAGAGTACCTTGTCCATTTCGTTTTCCATCTTTAAATTCACCTACATATTTATTACCATTTACATAAACAAAAGTACCTTTTCCATCTAGTTCTCCATTTATAAAATTACCTTCTTCAACTTTTAATTTATTTTCTTTATCATCATAGTAAACTTTTCTACATTTTTCTCCAAACAGATCTCCTTTTTCATCAAACTCACCCTCTTCAACTTTTAATTTTTTTCCATTTTCATAATTAGTGCGTGTTCCTTGTTTAAAATCACCATCTTTAAATTCACCTTCTTTGATATATCCAATCTTTCCTTGTTCATCATAACAAATGTATTTACCTTTTCCATTCGGTTTTCCATCTTTAACGTCACCTACATATTTTTTATTATGACCTATATAAATAAATTCACCTTTTCCATTCGGTTTTCCATCTTCAAATTCACCTTCGTAAGAACGATAAATGTAATCATTCTTCCAAATAAATTCACCTTTTCCATTCGGTTTTCCATCTTCAAATTCACCTTCATAATTATCGCCATACTTATTAATAAGCGTACCTTTTCCTGTTAATTTCCAATTTTCTTCATTAATTTTGTAAATAATATTTGGGTCAAAATCATTTTTATAGACTATATTTATTATATCATTATCTACACTACAATATTTATCACCCTCCCCAAAAGTAATTGAACTTTCTTCTTCAGGTTTTCCATCAATAAAGTCAGCTTTTATAGTACGATTAATATGTTTGGCATCATTTTTATAAATAATTTTACATATTCCATTTAATTTACCATTTACAGTATGGTTTTCATAATCGTTACCTCTATACTTGTCGCCGTTATTTAACACAAATTTATTTTTTCCAGTGTCTATTATTCCATTTTTAATAGTACCTTCTATAGTACGATTAATTTTTTTTTCGCTATTAAAAATAGTAATTTTACAACTTCCATTTACTAAGTCACCATCAATGATTTCAATATTTTTTTCATCCCTTAATTTTCCATTTTCATAGTAATAATCATAAACAGTGCCATTCACATCATAAACAGCACATTTTCCATGTCTTATTCCATTTACAAAATTACTTATATAATAACCATTTAAGTAAGTAACTTTACCTTTACCATCAAATTTCCAATTTTTAAAATTACCTTCATATTTATCACCATTTTTATAAGTAAGCGTACCGCTTATTATTTGTCCTTTTTCAAAATCACCATTATATTTATCACCATTTTTACAAGTAAGTGTACCTATTCCTGTTATTTCTCCAAATTTATTAATTTTACCCTTATAATGCATATAAATTGTTTCACTACCATTATAATCAATATTTATTTCTTCCTCATCCCAATTAATAAGTTCACTAGTAAAAGTATTACTACTAATTATGCTGCCATTTTTGTCAAATAGTCCTTTTATACTGGTAATATCTATAATTGTCTGACCATATTTTATGTCAGCATAACAATAGTTCCCATTTGAAAAAGTTATCTTTGCTAGGTTTGTTTCAGTCTGTTCCGTTGTATCTGTATCCGTCATTTTTTTGAGCTTGATTAAGATTAACTAATTCTAGTATAGTTTTAAAAAATAAAATGGCAATATTATAAAAATTTCCTGGAACAATTGTAGTTTATAACGAAAAACAATAAAATATATTATAAAACGGGACATCTCTCCATTTCTTGACTTTTAAATTCTTCACTCTAGGCTAATCTTCAGTTAAGAACAATAACCTGAAATTCTTTTGGTTTATTTTATCTATAGTTTTAGATAATCTATGAATAGAATAAACCAAAAGAAAAAGAAAAATATAAATACCAATAATATCAAAATAAATATAGCAAAAAATAATAACAATAGTAGTAAT
>CAPZCD010000063.1 GCA_948744995.1 uncultured Rickettsiales bacterium
CTATCAGCTAAAAATAAGGATGAAGTTGGGATGAAAAGCGAGGTTGGGGTTAATTAATTATGTTAATCGTCAGTAATCAAATCGGTATACCCTAATCTCTATCTAGATTTTATGGTAAAAAATTAATATAAAAATTTACGTTTAAATTTAAGATAAATACTTTATATACTTTGCATAATCTCTTATATAACCGAAGAAGGAGCAGCTACTATAATTTATAGGACGGGTTATGTAAGCAAGTGGTATCTTTAATCTATTGTACCACACCTACCGCACCCAGAACATCCATTACATATTATCCTACTTCCACAGATATCGCATCTTTTTCTAAAATGTTTTTTATAGATATTATCATTATTAAATAAATCTGCTTGTGTTTCTAATCTAAAATTTATTGGTTTTCCAAGATGTTGTAATTTTGATCTATAGGCTAAAATACTTTGTTTTCTTTTGCTGGGGATATAGCAGGTTTTGTTATCTTTTATAAAGTATGTTCCCGTTTCAAAGAAACAAAATGTTACATCCTCTTCTTTACATTCTTCATATAAATCTTTAACCCATTCATATTTTAAAGGTCTACTACCATCATAGTTTTCCCCACCAGCCGCTACCCTTTCTATTTGTTTATTACGTTTAAATATTTTTTTAGGGATACTTTATCTATAAAAGGAGCCACCATTACTCCTTTATGTTTAAATGGTAAATCTAATAGTATAGGCATTCTTTCGTCTGCCCTCATTTGATTTTCACAGGTGACATTAAAGAATATATTTTCCCACCCGTCATTCCAATCTTTAGGCAGATGTTCTAATACCCTTTCAGGCCTCTTGGTGAGTATATAAAATATAACATCAGATCTTTGTCTCATAATATTCCATGCATCATCTCTCCATTTATCTGCTTCTTCCAAGAAAAAATCGGATGTCATGCATACTCTAATTTCTTCTCCACTTTTAATTTTATATAAACCATTTTTATCTTTCTGTAGAGGATAGTTAAAATTATTTTTCACTTTATATATATTATTACTATCTGTTTTATTACGTTGTTTATCAAGATAATACATGTAACAATTTAAACAGCCTTCGCTTTTCTTTGTGCAACCATGCCAAGGATTCCAGATATCGTGGGTCATTAGTTATGGTAATATAAATGGTTTTAGAGATATGGTATTTTTTGAGAAATATTAATCAATTGGTAAAAGTTGTAATAAACAGTATTGCACTCCATTAGTTCATTTTTAGACTTTTATATATAAAAAATACACAATTATTCATAAATTTATGATATAAATTGTTAATAATGTTATTATTGATTATAATATAATAACCATAATTTTACTTTTTGAATTCAACATATTGCAAAAACCCCCTATAGATAAATACTTTTCTATTAAGATAGAAAAAATATAATAAATTTTAGGTACTGATAACTAATAGTTGACTATAATCCAAATAACAACTATATTTTTCAATAATAATTTGTGCGCGTTGCAAACTTTTCTTCCTAAATTATTTCATCCATCTATTCTGCTATTTTTTATATAATTTTTAAATTAAAAGCTATTAATATCTAATAAACTATATTTTTATTCATTTTTCCCGTTATCCTATATACCCTGCAATAGCCTCTTCCGCATTACCAACCGCCAATTTTTTTATATTACCAGCCATTTCTTCAAGTTTTTCTTTATTTAAAATAAGGTCTGTCAGCAATTTCACAAAATTAGAAGGTATAAAGCTCTTTTCTTCTACTACCAGACACGCATCATTACGCTTATAGAAATTAGCGTTATAGGTCTGATGATTATTAATAACATTTGGTGACGGTACAAATATGACTGGTCTTCCAATTGCTGCTATCTCACTTGCTGTGCCAACTCCAGATCGGGCTACTATAAGATGACTTCTAAACATGAGCTCCGGCATATTCTCAAAAAACGGCTTCACTACACACTCTACATTCTCTTTTTTATAAAAATCTTCTACAAAGTCCATCTCTTCCAGCTCCTTAACCTGATGAAAAATATGGATTTTATCTTTTATTTTTTTATCCATAAATGAGAATGTTTTTATAAATTCATTACTGAAAAAGCTGGCACCTCCACTACCTCCAGTAACTATTATATTGAATTTTTCATTCTCTTTTGGATATATGTATTCGTTGTTACTATATTTTTTTACCTCATCCCTGATTGGTACTCCTGTAAACACTATTTTATCGCTATATTCTATTTTTATGCCATATATTTCCTGGAATGAAGTAAAAATGTATTTTGCATTTTTCAAAAAAAATCTATTTATATTCCCAATATGAGAATTTTGTTCGTGCAAACAAAATGGGATTTTTTTAAAACAAGCTACTAAAAGTATTGGTAATGTGGTGTAACTACCAAACCCAATTATCATATCTGGTTTAAATTTCTTCAATAGTTTAAAACTTTGTACTATGCCAACTATAATATTTTTTATTGATTTGAAACTTTTTAGGCTATATCCACTGCTGATTATTCTATATTCTAATTCTTCATTTTTAAGATAGTCGCGAATTTTTTCGTTTCCGGTTATTAAAACATCAAAACCATTATTTCTCAAATATCTAGCCAACACTAGGGCTGGAAATATATGACCGCCCGTACCTCCTGTAGAAATTATAATCTTTTTTGGTTCCATTAAAAATACCCTTCCAAGATTTGAAAATTAAAGATATTTACATATAAAATAATACCAAAACAAATATTATAATCAATATATTTTGGATTTTCTGATAAAAATAAATTCATGGCATTTTTTATCCTATTTTTTTGCCTATCCGAAACTACCTCGCTTGTTAGTGATTTTTTATTTTTTCTGGCTTTAATCTCAAATGCTATAATTTGTTGCCCTTTTTTAGCTATTATATCAATCTCCCCCAAAGAAGTTTTATATCTTTTAGCTAGTATTTTATAACCTCTAAATATCAGGTACAATGCAATAAATTTTTCTGCATATAAACCATAAAAATATCCATTTTTTATCATATAGTTACTATTTTATCGAAATATTCAGGATCTCTGTAGTTATAATCTAAATAATTAATTTTAGATTCCATTTTTCTATTAGTTATAAAGCCTTTTCGTTTATTATTGTTAGTTTCAAGCTTAACCAAATAGAACCGACTTCTAATTTCCGGTTTAATTTTTTTCCAGTAGCAACCTATTGAGGGGAAATCCAGTATATAACTAGAATAATTGAGATTTTTATCTGTATAATTGGTTTTTTTATAATTATCTTTTATAAACGAAAGCATTATACTCCAAAATTCATCTGTTGAATATTTATCAATAAGTTTATCCAAACTATTTTTACTATAGATAGCTTCATAGCTGAGTTTTTTAACTAATTCCATTTCTTTTTTCCCAAAACATAGGGAAAAGATATCCCAAAATATACTATCTACGTTGACAAAATCTTTATCGTATTTTTTGTTAATATAACTTGTTTTACCGCTACAAGATTTACCAAAAAATACTACAAATTCAGGCTTTTTATGGAAAAATCTATACATGGCATCTTCGTTCATAAATTTTTTAATAGTGCCAAATTTTTCATATCTTAATAGTTCATTTAGTAAGCTACTGGATATATTCCTAAATCTTTCATCGGTTGGGAAAAAAATCGTTTTTAAATCGGATTTTAATTCTTTATTGATGTAGCTTAACATAAGTTCATAGTCTGTATCTTTACTGTCTCTAATACCTCTGACAATGTATTTTATGCTATTTTTCTCACAATAATCTGATAAAGTAATATTGTCAGCTAATTCGAACGGGATTTTATAGGGAATCATATGAAAATTTATTTGATCTAAATCACAATTCTTTTTGGAGTTTTTACCTATAGCTACTGTGACATTTTTAACCCCAAACAATTTACTGGCTACTCTGTATAGTTCTAGATGTCCAAAATGAAATGGACTTGCAGATGTTGATACTATAGCTTTAGGCATTAGAAACCTCTATTACGTAACTACCACTAAAAAAATCATATAGAGTTATTTTGTTTTTTGTGGAGAATATTGGTAAAATTATTGCTACTGGAACTATGAATAAGTTTTTTGAAATCATAAATAAAAATACTCTATTAAAAATGTCGTTAAATTCTAGTTTCTGTCCATCATTTCTTACTACCGTTAAATTCATAAAACTTTCTCCGGGTGTATTTTGTTGGTAGTATAAAAATAAGATATAATAAATGAGTGGTATAAGAAATGTTATATATCTAAAAAATTTATTTTTTGTTAATTTTTTTATGACAACACTTTCTATAACGTTGTACTTTTTTTCAATGATATTGTTGGGACTACTATCTATATCAACAATAGTTATACCATCTGCAGCAGCAGCTCCATTGCCTATGGTTTTAGCATCTTGTTCTGCTCCAACGACTATGCTAGTTTCGTTGATTTTGTCAATTTCCTCCCTTATTTCGTCTCTTACGATAAAAAATGACACTAGTGTTATAACTGAGTAAATTATAAATGAATCTATGATGTAAGATATAAATCTTTTGTGAGGACTGGCAAATGCTGCTGTATATTGTTTGGTCTTTTCGTCTCCTTTCCCCCTGATATAATTGTTGTCTGGTTCTGACATATTGTTGGATATGTGTTAATATTGTTGCTTTTGGAAATGATATTGGTGTGTGTTAAAATTTCAAGATTAGTGTTGTGGTATTGCGACTTATAAACAATTTATTTTAGAAATTTATATATGCAAAAAATGCATAATTATCTATAAAAAATGTCAGTAATGCTGTCGTTATTATCTAATATGTTAGAATAAGTTGATATTTTTATCTATAAAAGTTTAAAATAAGTCGTTTAAGTTATAATACCTAAAGATATCCCAGTAAATTTCTCGCAAAAACTCTAAACGTTACCGTGCAATATCAAATTTTTGTTTTCTGTAGGGAATTTTTGAAGGAACCTGTCTGATTGAATCGCAAAATCCATAGCTTAATATAATAGCTATATTATGTAGAAACAAGCACAGACAAAAAATGAAAATAAAATTCAACCAAATATTACTTTTTATAATTTCTCTAAATAAAGATATTTATGCCAATAAGTTACATATTGATATTAAAAGTTTACCGATGAATTTATCATTTGAAAGAACTAGAGGAGATAGTTCCAGAAACATATATATCTTTTGCGATGTTGATTGTCCTTATTGCGTGAGAGCCGAGAAATTATTTAACGAAATTAACAATATTAACCCCAACCTCGCTTTTTAAATTTTCTTAAATTCTGGGACATCTCTCTATTTCTTGATTACCTCAATTGATCCCATAATCACCATAATAG
>CAPZCD010000064.1 GCA_948744995.1 uncultured Rickettsiales bacterium
GGGATTATATTTAAATAATTTATTACATAATTATTTACTTCTAATTATATTGGCTGATATTTGTAATTAAATGGTTTGTGTTTTTATTATACCTTTTCTTCTGATCTAAAATCTAATGGCCTGGTTGGTTATCAGTAATGATAAATAAAATATTATTGTTAAATCACGTCCTTCCCTAATCTTAATAGAAATATAAAAATATTGTCATCTATAAACATTAATAGAAATGACTATTATAATCACTCTAACCCTCCTAAACCTAATAGCTCTATATTATGCCTATAGTTCAGGTAAGAAACATAAAGAAAATGAAATATTAGCTAATGGTATAAATAATAAGAATAATAATAAATATAAAAGAAGAATAGGAGATTTAGAAGAAATAAAAAAGAGATTAAATGATAATGAATTTTAATAACAATAACTATCTAATGATAAAGACATTTTTATTATTATTAATACTATGTCTATTAACTTCTTCTTGTTGTAAAAGAAAATTAGTTATTTGTAATTGTCCTAAGTCTATAGACTATTCAAAAGAATTTCAAAATAACTTAGTTAAAGAATTAGATAAAGTAAAAGATAACTATTACATTAATCAAGTTATTATAGATTGGTTTAATCTTAATAAAGAACTAAAGGAATGTTATGAATAACAAATATAAGTTTAGTGAAAGAAGTGAACAAATATTAAATACCGTTAAACTAGAACTTAATCTATTAGCCCATAAGGTATTAGAAATAAGCCCCATAGACTTTAGCATAGTTGAAGGTTATAGAGATATGGAAAGACAGAAACAATTATACAAAGAAAAGAAAACTAAAACACTTAATTCTAAACATTGTTCTAAAGAGGCAATAGATATAGTACCTTATATAAATAATAGATTAGATTATGAAGCTATTAACGATTGTTGTTTTATAATAGGTTTATTTTATGCAAAAGCAAAAGAACTTAATATTAATATAAGAATAGGAGCTATTTGGGATAATGATTCAATTAAGAATAATAACTTTCTGGATGTGTGGCATGTGGAGGTGGTATAATAGTGATAATGTTATCTAAAAAGTATTTAATGAATAAAAAATAGTCCTTGATACAAATTAATTTAATCTAAACATAAGTTTTATATTTAGATAAAACTAATACCCCGTATGTTTTACGCCAGGATTGTTTATTTTTCACTACAACTCAAAAGTTACAGGATTTCTAGAATAAATAACCCATAGTGCAAATACGCAGGTCATTTTTAGAGTAGATTAATATTAAAAAGAAGACATTCCTCACCCTATTGCAATTTACACCTAACACAAATAGCATTCAAATTAATTAATTACCACGACTCGATACCAAAGAAAAAAATAAAATTACTATTTTATCAATTCTATCAATCATTATTACATATTTAGTATATAGATTAATTCCCAATCATAATAACAATAATAACCATAGGAGACAAAAATGCCAGAAAACACAAAAGTTAGCAAAATAGTTAGACATTCAGAAAATCCAAAAATCGCAAAAGTATATTTCACTCACGATATATCGCCAGAAGGACTACTAAAACTTTATAACAAAGTTAACGAGAATATAAAAGGTAAAGTTGCTATAAAATGGCATTCTGGAGAACCTCATGGACCAAATATTCTACCAATTCCTATGGTAAAAGCTATGGTAGATAATATTCCTAATAGTACTCTTGTAGAAACCAATGTTTATTATGAAAGCCCAAGACAAACCACAGGAGGCCATAGAGAGACTTTAAAAATTAATGGTTGGACTTTCAGTCCGGTTGACATTATGGACGAAGAAGGAACAATTATGCTGCCGGTTAAAAATGGTAAACATTTTAAGGAAATGTCAATGGGAAGCCATATTGTAAATTACAATTCTATGGTCGCCCTTACTCATTTTAAAGGCCATACCATGGGAGGTTTTGGTGGTTCTATAAAGAATTTAGCTATAGGAAATGCTGACGGAAAAATCGGTAAAAAAATGATCCATACCGTAGAAGGTGGCGAACAATGGTCTATTTCCGGGAAAGAATTTATGGAAAACATGGTAGAATCAGTAGTTGCTACATTCGGACATTTTGGAGAAAATATGACTTTTCTGAATACCTTAAGAAACATGTCGATAGATTGTGATTGTGCTGGTGCTGGAGCTTCACCAGTTAAAATTAGAGATATTGGTATACTAGCCTCAACCGATATAGTAGCTGTTGACCAAGCATCAATAGATATGGTTTATTCTTTACCGGAAGTTGAACTACATGATTTGAAAGAAAGAATTGAGTCAAGAGAAGGTTTGTATCAGTTACCTTATGCAGAAGAAATGGGGCTGGGTACCAGAAACTATGAGTTTATATCCATAGACGATGACATTTCAGACTATGGTAAAGCTATAGATATGGCTAAAAATCAAGAAACAACCTGCCTTGTATTAAAGGATAATAAAATTATCTACAAAAAAGAGGGTAATAATTTAACGGTACTTTCAGAATTATTGGCTGATAACCCCGATCTTATTAATGACGCTACTGTTGTAAATAAAGAAGTTGATGGAGCTACTGCTTCTGTACTTGTAAAAGCTAAGGTAAGGACCATATATGCAGAAACTATAACAGCAGAAGCTTTAAAATTGTTAAATGGTAATCATGTACCTGTTACCTATGGTAAAATGGTGGATAAATAAGAGTTTTATATAAAATAATAGTAATATTTTCATATTTGGTAATATCTTGTTATTAAAACCCTATAGCTTTATTTGCAAAAGATTTTTATTATATCTTTATAAACCAAATAAATTAATTTAAAAATGAAAATAGCCATATTTTCCAATGATATAAATACTCTAATGAATTTACTGAACTATATGGAGCAAAAAAAGGTTAAATATGAAGTGGCATTATTATCAACAAGCAAACTAGAAAATAAGGAATTAAGTTTTCAAGACAAAATTCTAAAAATAGAAAATATAAATGTTTATGGTGATATTCCTAATATCGTAATATTTTCTGTTCCTAAGGTGCTGACAGAAAAATATATTAAAAAATTCATTGGTAAATGTATTATAATAGATGAAAGTGGTTGGGGTTTAGATACTAAAAATTTGGAAAACTCAAAACTAATAATACCGAATATTAATATAAAAGAGATAAATAATATAAAGAATAACGAAATAGTTTCTTTTCCAAATGTTACGACGATTCAATTGCTGGGAGCTATAAATCCTTTATATGATATAGGAAACATCAAAAGAGTTGTAGTTTCTACTTATCAATCTGTTTCCAATTTGGGTAAATCTGCCATGGATGAATTATTCGAGCATACAAAAAAAATATATGAGAATAATTTTTTACCATCTAAAAATTTTAAAAAACAAATAACATTTAATGTTTTACCACAAATAGGTGATATTTCTTATAATAAACAATATGAAATTGAGAACAGAGTTATTAAAGAATCAAAAATAATTCTTAATAATGATATGAAAATCTCAATCACGTGTGCTATGGTACCAGTATTTGTTGGTGATTGCCAGTCAGTCAATGTAGAATTTGATAATGATTTTAATGAAAAAGATATTTATGATTTATATGAAGATTATGATGATTCCATCAGCGTAATTGATAGATTTGAAGATTTCGTTTATGCGACACCAAAGGAGGTAGCTTTGGATGATTCTGTGTTTATTTCTAGAATAAGGAGAGATAATAGCTTGAAATATGGTCTAAATTTGTGGTCTGTAGCAGATGCTACTACGCTTAGATCTAAATATATGACGGAACTAGTTTTAAAAATAATAAAAATGATAAGTTAGTTTTTTAAAAGCTTAAAAAATTTTCTAATACCTCTTGACTAACATTATAGATTGTGATATACTTAAATTAGTTATGGAAAATATGTAGATTATGAATAAACTAATTATTAAGATATTATGTCTTTGTATATTATTTAATGGTTTTTTATCTGTTACTCTAAATTCAGTATATGCAGCTGAAATTCTAGTAGAAGATTCTAAAAAAGAAACAGTTATGGAATCTCTAGAGGATTATACTAGGGAAATACTTACAAAAGTAATATATATTACTTCTTTTATTTCGGTTATTAAATTTATAAAGGTAACAGTTATGGTTACAAAATTAATAGTGGAAGAAATAGCGGAAGGAGTAGAATTACTGGATGGAGCACCAAATATGTTTTTACCTAGAAGAAGGTTAGGAGGAATGTATCAACAAGGTATAAATATAAGGAGATAAAATAATATAAGTATCTAAGTTAATAGTAATGTTTCAGTTTTTAATTTTAGAATTTTTTCACTATTGGCTTAGTGTAGATAGGGATATTACTTATTTAAAAGTTGTGGTATAGATATAATTTGTTCTTATTATTTTTAACATATCTTGACTAGTATCGTAAATAATGATACACTTGGGCAAGTTATGGAAAATATAAATTATGAATAAAATAATTGCCAGGGTACTATATTTTTATGTATTTTTTAGCAGTTTTCTGTCTATTACTTCAAGTCCGGTATATGCTGCTGAAACTATGATAATAGATTTCGATGAAGAAACTATTAGAGAATTTGCAGAATACTATAGTGATAAAATAGTTACAAAAATATCTCATATTATTTTTGGTGCTTCAATTGTTGGATTCATATATACTGGTACTGAGCTTATCAAATTAACGGTAGAAATAATAGAAAGAGAAAGGGAATTAGATAGAATTTGGAACAGATTATTTATGAGACTCGGAGCGCCTAACCAAAATCGTCGTAGACGATATAATATAAAATATAAAAAACGAAGATAGTATAAATTAGATAATTGGTATAATTATTCTAATGTAAAAAATATTTTATGATATTAGTAAAAATGCTTTTTGGTGGCTTTACCCACTAATGATTGATTATAGTTAGATAGCTATTAGATTTTTCATAACAATTCATATTTACTATAATTCTTTATCCCTATGCTATTTCGCCCTTATATTCTACTATTATTATATAATTTATCAGCTGTTAATAGACAAACTCCTAAATCGGCTCTGACCTCCATTTTTTTCTAAAGATCTTTAAAGTTAATTAAAAAGACAATAAAAAATTAAATATGGAAGAAATCTATTAAATAATTTTAAAATTGTTGGTGGCATTAATTAAAACAAATATATAATCAAAAAATATGGGCCAAAACTGAAAATTAATGTCTACACCAAACTAAAGATTAGATTATTTATGATTATATCATTGTGAATATGTAAATTAACCCCAACCTCGCTTTTTAAATTTTCTTAAATTCTTGGCTCTGGTCTC
>CAPZCD010000065.1 GCA_948744995.1 uncultured Rickettsiales bacterium
TTGAAACAGATGCACCATATCTTTCACCAGTACCTTTTAGAGGTAAAGAGAATCAACCAGTAAATGTATATTATATAGCTAAATTTCTATCAGAATTATTAAATTTAGATTTTAGTTATATCTGTAAAAGAACAACAGAAAATGCTGTTGGGGTTTTTAGGGGGGTAGAAAGCAATCAACTACCACCTAGTAATACTGAACTATAATAGTTAGTATAACTTAATAAAAAAATAATTTTAGAATAGTAAATTCTACGGATAAAATTCTCTTAAACCATCAACATTCCGCCATTTACATGTATAGTTTGCCCAGTTATATAAGAAGCTTCCTTACTTGCTAGGAACACAACAGCGTTAGCTACATCCCCTGCAGAACCCATCTTACCCAGTGGTATAGCAGCTAAAATTCTATTTTTTTGCTCTTCATTAAGAACATCCGTCATAGGAGTCTCTATAAAACCTGGAGCAACACAATTCACGGTTATATTTCTGCTTGCAACTTCTTGTGCCAAGGATTTTGACATACCTATAATGCCAGCCTTAGAAGCAACATAGTTAGCCTGTCCTGGATTCCCCATAACACCAACTACAGAGCTTATGTTAACTATTCGACCATATCTTTGCTTCATCATTTTTTTGATAGCATCTCTATTCAGAATAAAAGTTGCTTCAAGATTAACTCTGATGACATTCTCAAAATCTTCAGTTGGCATCCGCATTGCCAAGGAATCTCTTGTAATACCAGCATTACTTACAAGTATATCAATACCATTCATAGCTTCATCAGCTCTGTTAAATAAATTTTCCACATTATTAACACTATTTAAATCACATTCAAAAATCTCAACTTTAGCGCCAAAACTTTCCAACTCATTGAAAATACTATTTAATTTATCTCTATTTCTTCCACACAAACCAACTGTGGCGCCTTGTTTTGCAAATAACTTGGCTGTAGCTCCACCTATTCCTCCGGTTGCTCCTGTTATAAGTATCTTTTGTCCTGAAAAATCTAACATATAGTATATAAATTTATATAATGGCAATTATCTTCTTTTTTGTTGCTAATGTCAACTGGAATTTTTTTATGAAAATATTGGTAGTATTGTTTAATTAAAGTTTAGAGAAATAATTATGTATTTTTGTACAAAATATTGATTAAAACGGATTAGTATTTATTATTTAGGTAAGTTTGCAAAATTATTAAAAGGAAAGAGAGATGAGTGATAAAAGTAAAAGTAAAGAACAAAATAATCAAACAAATATACAAAATCAGCAGGAATACGCTGAAAATTCAAAGTTAGGACTTATACAAGGGCCATATGTTGATCAAGATTACTTTAATCATATACTAAAAAAATATAGTGTCAACAAAGAAAGATTTTTAAAAGATTTACTCAGAGAACAAAAAATTTTAATAGACAATAATGGACTTGATACATACCAAGTTTCCAGTTTTTTAAATACTTTAAGAAAATTCTATAAGAAGCAGGATATAGAGGAAGTCTTAAAAACAAAAGAATCAAACGAGCAAAAACCTTTTGAAGATTCAAATGATTTTTTAGGATGCTACTGTAAGCAGATAAAAAATCAAATCGATCAATTTGAACCAATAGGCTGGGCTAATACCCTTAATGGTCTAGCTCATTTAGATGTAACAAGAGAAGATTTAGCAGCAGCATTAGTAAGACTGCAGTCTGAATTATTAGAACTAGTTTGTGGACGAATAAAGGATATTTTATCAGGAAAAGTTAGGAATGTGGGAGGTTTTAATCTAGTAAATTTAGCCAATACTCTTAACGGTTTAGTCACAATATTTTTATATGATGAAAAAACACCCAAAAAAACAAAAGAAATTGTTTTAGATTGTATAAAAAGTATTTTATTAAAAGTTAATAAAATGGATAAATCGAAAATAGATGATAGAGCTAAATATACGTTTAAAAAGAATTTATTTTATTTAGAAAATGTTTTAGGTTTGTCTTTATTGGGCAATAATGAAAATTTAGATTCACTAAAAGAAATATTGGGAGGAGATACCGAATCAAACAAGCCTCATATCAAATCAGACCTTGAGGAGAAGGTTGAAGGTTTTTTAAAAGATAAAAATGCGAATGAAGAAGTACCTATCAGTTGTATCAATAATGGTATTAATTATAGCCACCCGGTTGATTTCATATTTGAATATAAAGGAATGACAATTTATTGTGAAGTTGATGGGCCGACTCATTTTGTTAATTCTAATCAAACTGAGGAAGACAAAAATCCGCAAACAAAAATTAGAGACCAGATAAATGAGTTTATTATAACAAAAATGGGTAGAAATTGTGTCTATGTAACCGTGCCGGCAAATAAATGTAAAAATGGAAAATCATTTTTTAGCTGTATTGATGAGAAATTAAAGTTTAAAAATGGTAAAGAAGAATTAGATAAACCTGATATTGCTTCTACTGCCGATGAATCTAAAACAGCTAATGAATCTAAGGCAGTAGCTTGGGGTAAAAAAACTTATTATAAACCAAGTAGCTTTTCACAAATACTTGAAAAACAACAGAAAAGTAATAATCCAAATCTTGGACTTTAACAATCCTAATTGAAAAAAATGACAAAAATATTTAATTGTTAATTTATAAATAATTAAAGTTTGTCTGTTTTTTTGATTAAGAGCCAATTTACCTAAAACCTATTAGCTATTTTCGAAAATAACTCATCTGCAAAATTAATTTGATTCGGATGGGTTATTTCTTCCGAAATCCCAAAATCTTTTTCAAAAAGTCTTACCTCAAGCTCTTGCAAGGCATTTTTATCCGTAAAAGCTATATTGAACTCTTTATTTATATCATAACTCAACATATCAAAATTAGCAGAACCTATCATTGCCAAATCATCATAAATACTAGCTTTTACATGTGTCATACCAGGATACAAAAAAATTCTTATACCATTTTTTAGTAAAATGTTAATTAGATAATTATTATTTTTTGCCATTAGATACACATTATTTCTCTTAGGCAATATTATCCTGACATCAACCCCTCTACCACGAGCCTTTATAATCTCGTTTATAATCCTTCTATCCGCCAAATAAGGATTTTCAATGTATATCCTATGTTTAGCGTTTTTTATGGCAATCATTTGTGCTTTATAAATATCCTTCCTCCATGGCTTTGTATACAACAATCTCATATTTATACTACCTTCAGGAGTTTTTAATATTTTTATCTCTTTATCAGTCTTATTTCGTATTTTTTGTAATAGTAACGCCAAATCGCCAAATAAATCATTTCTCGCCCAATTATTATCAAACTCCTTAGAAATAGCTTCAACAACAGGTCCCTCCAATTTCGCCATAATATCATGCCACGAATATCTATATTCCTGTCCTATATTCATACCACCGCTAAATGCAATTTTATCGTCAAAAATCAGAGTTTTTACGTGATCGAACGTTAACCAAGTATTAGCACTAGTTTTTACCTGTATATCAGATTTCCTTTTAAGGTATAACTTCACACTTTTAGGTTGTTTAAAATTTTCACTGAATGGTAATTCTGGCAGTTCTATAGACTTTGTAATATTTGCAAAACTATCCATTAGAACCTTCACCTTCACGCCTCTATCATCAGCTTTTCTCAATAAAGTAGCTATATTCGTGCCGTAATCGTCATTATCAAATATATATAGCCTGAATTTTATCTCCTTTTTTGCATTTTCTATTTCTTTTATCAACTCTAAAAAATATTCATCACCGTCTACAAGTAATTTAAATTTACCAGGAAATACATTAGCTCCAAATTTTTCATCTAGAATTTTATCGATTTTACCATTATCTACAGTTGTACTATCCGTAATTGCTGGTACTTCATCCAGAACAAGTAGTTTATCACTCGAAAAAAATTTAATTGTATGATCTTTTAATACCGACAAAAGCTGGCTAAAACTCGTAACGGGATTTTTAATAATTGTATAAATATGACTTTTTATAACTAATGAGCTTAAGAGGCTAATGTACGCCATAACATCTGTAACATTTTTTTTGAAGCTATATAATATCCAATAGTCAAAATACATCATTCTTTCACGTTCCAAATCAACCAAACCAATTTTATAACCCATGTTATCGCTATTTTGCTGAAATAGTATTCTGTTAGCAAACGCATATTTCATAATTTCACTATTATTTTTAATAATTCTACAAATTATTTTGTTTATCTCCCGGGTGACTATGGTCCTCTTTATCACCACATTATTGAGTTTTTCATATACATGACAAAATTTTATTTGATATTCATTATCTCGATATAGTACAAATTCATATTTATTCAAGGCAACAAGTAAACCCTTATTTTTTGCTTCTGGTACCATTTTTACCAATTCAGCCAAAGTACTTCTTATAACCAAATTTGACCAAAGTTCTTCTGGTACAACAGGAATTTTTTGATAATTATCTCCATACAAACTGAACTTTTCTTCCATTTTTATGTCTTCTTTTTTTATTTTTATAATATTATTAGCAACTATATTGTCGCTCATTAATTGGTCTGTTATTTTTGATAAATTAGTTGAGAATAGTAACTGTTCCTTTTTGTAACTTTGTTTTATGTATAGCTTTTTGTCATTAAGGTAGGCGTACTTTATGTCAATATTATTTAAGTTTTTAATTTCTTCCAAGTCTACATTTTTTTTATTTCTGATAATATAGGTAGCTGTAGCAAATAAAAAAATTATGAGAATAACTTTCTTTTTTTCCATAATAATTAATGTATTTGTAATAATTATTTATTTTTGGCTGTGTAAGTCAAGTTGTAAATATTAATCAACTATTGGTTAGCATGGTTTAGTATTTAAATAACCCCAACTTCATTTTTTGTTAAAAAAATCTATTAGAGACCTCCTACATATAAGATCATCTTTATTCCAACAATATCCAGTATGCAAGCATGAGGGGTTGTTTATTTATCTATTTTTTATTTAATTAATAATCTAACCTAGTTTTTTGAATCTAATTTATATTAAAAAATAAATAAAACTTCTCTTAAGATAAAAAAATAAAATAACTTCTACCAAAGTTTGCTAATATTTGTTATTAGACAGGTATAATTTTTATCTTTTGTCAAATTAATATAACCCCAACCTCGCTTTTCATCCCAACTTCATCCTTATTTTTAGCTGAT
>CAPZCD010000066.1 GCA_948744995.1 uncultured Rickettsiales bacterium
ATATTATAGAAATAAAGTTGCTTAGGTGAATATCAAGAAATGGAGACCAGAGCCCTCCCGCACCCAACTCACTTGACTATTTCACAGAATTTTTTACACTAAAACTGTTTTTTATTCAATTTTTCAAAAGCATTATGGATTATATTTACAACAATTTTTACATAAATGATAATCATACCAATTTTGTGAATTTACTAGAAACTAGTGGCTATTTTAGAGATGTAAACACTCTAAACAGAGTTATAAAATACATAGATAGTAGAAATGGCAAGATATACAGCTACAACGCCAACATAAATTTAAAAAACATAGAAATGAACTTTAACAACCAAAAGGAATCTATAGAATGGCTAATAATTAGTTCCCAAATAGCTCTTTCCGCTAGAAGAAAAAATCAAGAGAGATGGAATAGTGATATAGATTGGATAAACAAAGATAATATAAGCATTGTATATGACAACCTGAAACAATTAGCTTTTACAAAGGAAATCGATTTCTCCAATAAAACATATAAAGACGTAGTGGTTCTTGGCGCCGGCTATGTTACAATGGAGAGAAGGTTAGTATATCTTATATCCAAACTTGATAAAATAAAAACTGATATGATAACTTTTGTAACTGCAAATGATAGGTCTGTAAAATTTGATGAAAGACTACAAGAATGTAACAAAAAAAGTTGTTTAGACAGAATCTTCGCAGAAATAGATGATAATTCCGAACAAAAGGTATTCTATGAATATTTCAAAAGGATCGGGAAAATAAGGTACTTTTTTAGATTTACTAAAAAATTTAAGGAAGTAATGACCAGCAATAGTGTTACTGAAAAAGTTATGGCTGATGTGCTGATATATAACTATAGATCAAAGATAAACAAAATTAATTCTAGAGTTCTTGGTTCATATGCCGGAGAAGGTAGTGGAAGAATGAGGGCTAACACAGGAGATACTATTATAACACTTTTGCAGGAAGATAATATTAGTGATATAAATGAACTTGGTAGATACGTATTTGTTAGCGGTCAACCACACATAGAAACACAAAAAATAGCTAGTATAGTAGCTGTCCTCGAATATTTTAACAGATCGGTAGCGCCGGATGATTTTTCTATGGAGTTTGTTGGCTATGGCGATGAATTACAGAAAACGAAACCAAGTATAAAGCTACATATGCAAACATTTGCCGGCACATTGTTTATGAAATATATATTGTTTCTTTCGGAAAAAACTAATGATTTGATTGGTTCTAGAGATTATATTATGAAAAATTTGTCCTATGAAGCAGTTAAGAATTTGGTTGAAGAAGACGAGGTTGATAATGAGTAACCGATAACATATCTATCAATAATTGAAGTTGCAACATATAAAATGTTCCCCGTTTGACTGGCAAAGCTACTGTAATAAGAATTTTTGTGTATAACACCGACTTCTCCATAATCTAGTGGGATCTACATATATTTATTATACCTACAACAAAAGTCTACCTATTCTCTAACTACTATTTTTTGTTATAATTTTTATTATTACTTTTTTTCCTGTGTTTGACCTTGCTGTTTATTATCCTTATCATCCTCCTTTTTATCGGAATTACTGTTTTCCTTAAGATATTCTTTTATAGTAATTTCTTCTTTTGCATATCTGTGAGCTGACATACTTGCTAATAAAAATGAGTTTATCATAAGCATAGAACCTAGAGCTATTGTAAATTTTGTTATAAAATCAACCGACGTTTTTCTTGACAATGAGCCAAACTTATTGCTTCCGGAGCTGATATTGCTTAGAGCATCTTCATCCGAGGATTGCATAAGCACAACAAATATTAACAATAGAGCAATAATTATCTGTAAAATAAATAATAATGATAGGAAAAACGACATAAAACAAAAATAAAATTAATTACCTGATGCCATAATACTACCAGTTATAAATGCTTTTGTCAATTGCTTTTAAAAAGATATTATTTAATCTTGTTTTAAAGAAAAATAGTTTTATGTTAGAAGTAGCTAAGATATTAGCAACGCATGGTTTAGAGGGCGTTGTAAAATTACAAAGTTTTTGTGAAAATCCAAATGATGTATTCAGCTATATTTTGTATGATTCTAATAAAAAAGAAATGTTCTGTAGAAAGGTGGGTTTAACAAGTAAAAAAGATATATTTCTGGCTAAATTTGATGGTATAAACTCCGTAGATGAAGCTAAAAATTATAGAAACACCATATTATTTGCCAAAAAAGATGACTTAGGTGATAATGATAGTTCTGCAATCTATATAAATGATTTAATAGGTATGAGTGTTATATCAGGCGATAAAATTGGAAAAATTGTTGAATTTTCAAACTATGGAGCAGGTGATATAGTTGACATAGAATGGAATAATGGTAAGACGGAGTCTATTCTATTTAATAAAAATATTGTAAAGAGTTTTGATAAAGACAAAAAAATTCTTACTATAGAAACTCCGGAATATTTGTGATTTTTCTTCTGTCTTTTCTAAATTATTCTGAGAATATCCTGTAATATTTATATTAACCGACATCATTAATTTAAAAATATTTCAAACTCTCTAAGTTGGAGAGTGAAAAATAAATTTGTAGAAATTTATATAAAATAAGTACATCTAAACACAAATTTTGTGTTTAGATTAAGCTGAACAACCCTCATATACTTACACTGAATTGTTTATTTAAAGAAGTAAAATTACTAGTATTGGAAACCTGTAGAATTACCAATTAAGAATATATCCAATAACTCATTAATTTCTGGTTCATATTTTTTATTTGATGTATCTAAAAATAATAACATATCTTGTTTCCAAGCTTCGGCTGCCCTTACTCCATAACCAAAATCTCCTCTCAGGATATCAGACAAATAAGTTCTTGTATCTGGACGACCAAAGTTTAAATACAAAGATTCAACTTCTCTATAAGTCTTCACAAATTGATCATTGTTTACCAACGTTTTTACTTTAGATAAACTTTTTCTAATTCCTGATAACCTGTATAAGTCTTCGTTCCATTCTTTATAGTCATCAGACTGTTCATTATCATATTTTCTGATAGAAGATTCTTCGTTTTCCTTTTCTTTTAAGAAAGAAACTAAACTATCAATCAATCTTCTATTGTTCAAAAAATTTAGTTGATCTTTTGAAATGTCTCTAGGCACTGTAATTTCTTGATATTCATGCAATTCATCGTTATATATTTCTGCTTTGAAACCAGCTCTGGAAAGTAGTAGCAAAAGCTCTTCAAGTTTTCCTGTTTCAATTAATTCTGCCATTTTAGTTATTGATTTTTCAGCCTGTTCCTTTTGTTTATCTCTAAATATTTTTGGATTATCCATTTTTCTTAAAAGATCACAATCATAAGGCACATTTAAAAAATGCCATAGACTATCTTCTGCTTTTTTAACGCTATTATGTACAGCTATTGTTCGGGCTATATTCTTGAGATTGTCTATTATTTTATAGTTTTCATTTATCTCCTGAACCCAATTAAACAGGTTAACATCTTCATCTTTTTCTATTTCGTTAGTAATTCCAGGAGTATTATTTTCTGTTGCCGCAATAGATAAAGCGTGAATACTAGTATTTACAGCTAAAGATAGTGCCATAATCATACATATTATTTTAAAATTTTTTCTAACCATATTTATAATTAAAAGTTAAAACACACATTGTATTATAACCCGTTGCGTAGCCTTTGTCAAGAAATAACTGTCATTATGATAATTATTCTGTTTATTTCCATTTTTAGATATATTAGATCATTAGTAGCTAAATTATTAGATTTTTATCTTCTACCCCACCTCCACTAACCTTATCTCCTTCAATTCTCCATTATTTGAATTGGTTTGTTTTATTTCCAGTGTATCTGAATCAAATCTAACCGGAACATCAAACTCAAAATCACAACTTATTATCTTTCCTTCTTCCGGTACAGTAGCTAATGTTATAATACCATTATTGTAATCTATGGTATAGTTATTATCATCTATAAGATGATTACCTATTTTTAGTGCTATAGTATCTGCTACCGGTTTACTTATTATTCTTATATATTTTGTAGTTGTACCATTATCTTCTTTAGAAATACTATAGGTTTTTATCAGTTGAAATTTATTGGTTTTACCATCAGCTATAGCTATTTGTTGATTTGTAGCTTTATAATCAAGCCAATCTTTAAACCTAAAACTACCAAACCTACCATTGGCTATTCTAAATATTTTTGTAATCTCATCTATATCGCTAATAGATAGAATATTGTTGCCAATATCTAAGGTATATGTATTTATAGAATTGTATCTATTTAGTAGTCTTTGCTCCTTGCCATTTTTGTTAATAACTAGACTGGTATCAAAATTAATTTCAACTTTGAACTTACAGGATATATATTCGGGAAATCTTATATTATAGAACATGATTAAAAATATATTCAAAAAACATCTACTATACAATAATAAAGATAAATTTGTAAGAGAAGGAAGTATAGAATAAGAATTATTTTAATTTAAAAGATATAAACACAAACCAGTTTAAAAAACAAAACCACCTTAAACAAAGAAACAAAAAAACCTAGGTTTTTTATATAGTTAAATTAAGAGAAAACCTAGAAACTCAGTTAGATTTTTTATTTTCTTTAAACCTGTTTTTAAGTTTAAAAAGATACTAACCATATCTTAGTTCTATTTCTCATAAGATTTTCATCCTACGATAAGGTAAAAACTATGCCTTATTGTTTTTATCATAAACTTTTACATTTATAATTAGGTTTCAATTCCCTAAATAGTAAGATCTATATATTTACAATAATATTTTACTATTATTGAAGGAAACTATCATTCCTAAGTGATTACATATATGTTTTATTTCTATATGGCTTTTATACCATATAAGGAGACACCACTCACATCTCAGTTAATTATATATAACCCCAACCTCGCTTTTTAAATTTTCTTAAATTCTTGGCTCTGGTCTCCATT
>CAPZCD010000067.1 GCA_948744995.1 uncultured Rickettsiales bacterium
AAAAAAATATTTTTTTAAAAGAATAGAAAAATAAAAGAAACAAAAGAAAAAGAAGGAAATATTATAAAATAAAGTTGTATAGATGAATATCAAGAAATAGGGACCAGAACCTAAAATGCAAAAATAGATTGAAAATAATTTTATAATAATTATTCTTTTAAGTAGATTTTTTAAAAAACTGACAGATCAAGAAAATAAAATAACTAACTTAGAAGCAGATAAAAACAAGAAGAGTGGTGATGTTAAATTCTACTACGATCTTGTAAAAATTAATGAAGCAAATAAATCAAACCAAAAGGGTATGATAGGCTCTAAAATAATAGATTTAACTGATGATAAAACCAGAGAAGAATACTATAAATATTTATACAGAAAAATCCCTGATAAATTTTCAATTGTAATTAATCTTGATGATAATAAAGAAGTAAGTTTTAATTATGATCGTTCAAAATTTAATGATTTTGGAGAATGCACGGATTTGGATTCACTAATTGGAATTGAACCAGAAGACACCGAATTATCTGATAAAGAAAAAAAGAGGGCGATCGAAAAATTGGGAGATACAATATGTGAGAATTTTGTACCATTCCATATTGATGATCCAAATTTAAACTCATTGCTAGTTTATGCTACACGTTTATTTAAGGCAAGTGCAGGTGCATTTTTAGAAAACGAGCAACAAATAAGTAATGCCACAATGGATTATCTTAAAACTACCAACGAAACCATAATTAATTGTTCTAATGAAAAAATCTTGATTCACAAGAAAGTATATCTAATGTTTATAATGCAGTTCTCCCGGAAATATCAAAATCTATTGTTGTTAACTTTAAGAGTAATAAAGAAAAATTTATCAAAGATTTCCTAGATGATAGCAATGTGTTGTGCATAGAAAAAATATTTGATTCTCTGAAGGAAAATAAATGTGGATTAATTGAGTTCATTTCCGAAGGAAATTTTCTTAATAATTTAACACCTGAACAATTAGGTAAATTAGCTGCCGTTATTTCTAGACAAGCAATGTTGGATGGAAAACTTAAAGATATATGCGAAAAGATAGCTACTGTTATTAGCAATTATGATGAGTCTAAAATACAGATTTTTTCCGATAGTTTTGCTAATAATGTTAATGGTCTATTTTTTAGAAAAGATGAAAAACAAATGAGAGCTAATGATTATGCTACGGTTACATTTAATATTGTAAGGTACTTAAATGATAACGAAGTTTGTAAGAATAATATTATTACTAATGTTTATAATATTATGCCTAATTTTATTGATCCAAATAAAAAATTATCAAAGTTGTCTTTTATTGAAGGTTTAGAGAATGCAGGTATTATAGTAGAAGATACAATTAAATATGATACTACATTAACTAGTTGTTCTACTATTTATGATAAAAAAGATCAAAAAAATATCAAAAAAATAAAGAATGATATAAAAACACCCGAAAAAGTTGGCACTATGTTAGCTGATTTAGTATGTAATGGAAGAATAGAAGGAGATATAATTCAGACATATTTTAAGAGTATTAAAAATCTTGGATTTGATATAACCGATATAGTCAAGTTAACTGCAAATGAAATTAAAGAAAAAAAAGACGATAATCTTTTGCCTTTTTCTAAAGAAGCATTGATTAATAATTTACGTGCTGAATACAAAAATTATGAAGAACAAATAATGATAGAAATTAATAAAGTTTCAAATAGTAAAACTTCAAAAGGTGAAAAAGTTAAACTACAAAAAGACATAAAGAAATGTATGGAAAATACAAATTCTGTTAATGAATTTTTAGCAAATAAAATAATTAATGAAATTAAAAAAAACCCGATTAAAGTAAAAGATGAAAATGGAAAATTTATACCAGTTTCTTCGGACAATCCAAAATCGATAGAATTATATTTCCGACAAGAAGAAAGAAGCATTGAAAATTTAGGAAGTAGAACAGGGCTAGCAAGAGGATTAAAAGAGGAATATAAAGCTGAAAAAACAAAATTAGAAAAAAATAAGGCAATAATACAAAAACTACAGCAAAATAACCCAAATTTATTTGTTAAAAGTAATGAAAATATTAGGAGTATAGCTTAATTTATTGATCCAATTTACCAAGTATCTCTCCCGCGAAATACAAAGAACCACAAGCTACAATACGTTTAGCATTTTGTGGTTTCTGCATTTTAGCCATTGCAAGCGCCTCAGAAATATTTTGGCATTTCGCCAAAATACTCCTTCCCAGATTATTAAATATTTCCTCAAATTCATCTGCCAAAATATAACCTTCGTTTGTATTTGACACTATTATAATATCGTCAAAAGCTGATCCTACAGCTCTAGCAAAAGCTCTTACATCTTTTTTAGCCAACATACACACTATAAGTATACTATATCTTTTATCTATTTTATCTTTTATTTCCAACCAGTTTTTCATAACTCTTATTCCATCTTCATTATGACAACCATCAAGATAAAACTCATCACCATAATTTAGCAGTTTCTTATAATTCGTTTCAGTTAAATTTTGCAATCTAGCCGGCCACTGGGTGTATTTTATTCCATTGTGAATATTAACTTCGTCTATTTTTAATATATTTTGGCACATGAGTGATGCTATAGCTCCTCCAGTATTAGTTATTTGATGCTCCCCCTCTAAATTTGGTAATGGAGTTATAATTTTTTTTGAAAAACCTTCAAAAATGCATTGATTATCTTTATTTTTTTTATATGTCCAGTCTTTCCCATAAATAAAGGTCGAGCAATTAAGTTTTTTAGCATTTTTATACAATAGATCTTCAACATCTTTTGTTTGTTTCGATATTATGACATTACAATTTTTCTTAACTATCCCAAATTTTTCCATAGCTATTTTTTCCAATGTATTACCTAAAATTTTTGTATGATCTAAAGAAATTGGTGTAATTATGGAAACCAATGGACTCTTTATAGCATTAGTTGCATCCAATCTACCACCAATTCCAACCTCAAGTATTGTAGCATCAGCTTCATTTCTGGCAAAAGCCATGAAAGCTATTGTGGTTATTATTTCAAAATAGGTTACATCAAGTTTGTGTTTTTCAACTACAAATTTGCATTCTTGTGCTAACTCATCATAATGTTCGTCAGTAATTTTTTTGCCGGATATTTCAATTCTTTCGTTAAATTCAACCAGGTGAGGAGAGGTGTATCTATGGACCTTATATCCAGCATCTTCAAGTATATATTTTATAAATGCTGATGTAGAACCTTTACCGTTTGTACCGGCGATATGGAAAACCGGTGGTAATTTTTTTTCTGGATTACCAAGTATGTCTAGTAATTTTTGTATCCTTTCTAAGCCTAAAATACTTTTGTTTATAGTAGAATGTAACGGCCAATCTGGAAATTTCATATTTATTTCTTTTAACAATTAGGTAAATAAGTTAAAGTTTATTTTTTCTGTGTCAAATGGATTTGGGTCGGAAGTAAATTAGAATATAAGAAAATATTATAAATTATTGTTTTTTTGTAGCCTTTTTTTGTGGAAAATTTTCTAGAAAGGATGAGTATTGAATTAAATTTAACTTTATATATACTTACCACATAAAAATAATATTACAATTTATAAGATGGACAGAAGAAAAATAACTAAAACAACTTTATCAGTAATATTTTGTATCACAGTAGCAATTATATCTAACGAATGTATAAAATCACACAAAAGAATGTCAAAAAGAATAAAAGGAATATCAAACGATACAAAAACAATTATAAACATATTAGCTGCTAATAACGATATAACTAAGCATCCTAAAGCTAGAGGTGATTTAAGATTATCACAAAGAGCATCTATAGCAGTTTTAAAAAGATTTGATGAAATAGCAAAAAGGCATAATATAACCTATTGGTTAGATTAGGGAACTTTATTGGGAGCTGTTAGACATGGCGGTTTTATACCTTGGGACGATGATATAGATATAGCTATCGAAAGGAAAGAATATGAAAGAGTTATACCAATTTTAGAAAGTGAATTTAATGGAGATGGGTTCTTTATAAAAGTAAGTGGTATAACCCAATTGTTTTATAAAGATACTCCGGCACATTTTGATATATTTCCATTTGATAAAGGTTATTCTGTTGATTTACCTGACGGAGAAGAATATAATGAGTTCTCAAAAAATTTGAAATATCTTATTGAGAAAAAACTAAAAAATAAAAATATGGGTATTAGAGAACATAGATATAGTCTCTATAAAGAGAGAGATTCTATTTTATTTAATAATAGAAAATCTATTGATAATGGTTTTCTTTTTTATGGGGTAGAAACAATTTGCTGCAATGGTGATAAATATGGTTTGTTACATGAATATTCAGATATTTTTCCATTAAAAAAGATTAGTTTTGAAGGAATGGAGTTCTATGCGCCTAATAATACTGAACATTATCTTCATTCTCTTTACGGTGATTATATGTTATATCCAAATAATCTTGCGCCAGAACATGATATAATTGGTATACTTAAAAATAGATCATCCTATAAAAATTCTCTAGAGTTAGTAAAAATGTATAATGTTGGGGAGTAGTTTATTCTAAGAATACCCTGTATGCTTGCGTCGGATTTGTTTGTTTAGAGAGTATTATATCTAACCCCAACCTCGCTTTTTAAATTTTCTTAAATTCTTTAAAAGCCCTTGAAAA
>CAPZCD010000068.1 GCA_948744995.1 uncultured Rickettsiales bacterium
TATTAACTAAAGAGGGAAGAGATGAGATAGTAAGAGATATAGTAGATTTACCAAAGAATGTAATAACTGTAGGCAAGAAGCTCTTTTAAAAAAGAAAGAGGAAAAATTAAAATCAGAAGAAGAAAAATTAAATAATGAGTTAAAAAAATCAAAAGGTAAAAAATTTGTATTTCGTAGAAAAAGTAAAATTTCAAAACTTAAGGAAAAAATCAATAAAAATAGAATAAATATTGAAATGACTGTCAAAAAACTTGGAGATTCAATAGAAAATATCACAGCAAGTAGACAAAAACTTGAAGAAATGCAAAAATTGACACAAAATAATAATAAAAATTTAGAAAATAAACATCAAAAAGCGGAATTATCAAGAAAATCAACAAATTCTAAACGTAGCTTATATCCAAATAGGAATATTAAATAACTGATGTTCCACATTTCCTTACTTCTAATTATTTATTCTAAGAATATCCTATATGCTCACATCAGAGTTGTTTATTCAAAACATATTTTCTTATTTTAAACACATTTCAAAATTAAAAACTGAAGTTAGGGTTATATTAATAATCAACCCTTCAATTCACAGCCTCCTTAAACTGTTGCAACTTAGCCATACGTTTAGGATGTTGCAATTTTCGCAGCGCTTTAGCTTCAATCTGCCTTATTCTCTCCCTCGTAACAGAAAATTGCTTACCAACCTCTTCCAAAGTATGATCGGCGTCCATACCTATACCAAACCGCATTCTCAAAACTCTTTCCTCTCTCGGCGTTAGATTCGATAGGAGAGATGCCGTAATTTCTTTTAGATTATTATAGGCTGTAGCTTTAAATGGTGAAACTGCTTTTGCATCTTCTATAAAGCTACCAACAACACTATCCCCATCGTCACTGCCTAAAGGAGAATCCAAACTAATAGGGTCTTTGGTATTAGCTAAAACCTTTCTAACTTTATCAGCCGGAATTAATAATTTATTTGCTATCTCTTCAACGGTTGGATTTCTGCCAAGCTCTTGCGTCAGTTGTCTAGACGTTTTTGATATTTTATTTATAGTCTCGACCATATGTATCGGTATTCTTATGGTTTTTGATTGGTCTGCTATAGCTCTAGTCATTGACTGTCTTATCCACCATGTGGAATAGGTTGAAAACTTAAAACCTTTCTTATACTCAAACTTATCAACTGCTTTCATCAGGCCAATATTTCCTTCCTGTATCAAATCCAGAAACTGCAGACCTCTATTTGTATATTTTTTAGCTATTGATATCACCAATCTTAGATTTGCAGAGGTCATTTCCTTTTTAGCTTGATCTTCTTCTTTTTTGGCTTTTTTTATATCTTTCAACAATTCATTAAATCTAATAATATCAAGCCCTATTATTTGAGATAATTTATCTATTTTTTCAGATAATTCTAAAATTTGCTTACTATTCTCTCCTATAGCCTTATCCCAACCTTTTAATTTTTTAAATTTTTTAATAAAATTTTCACCATAAATTCCAGAACCAAAGCCCTCAACAAATTCTTTTTTGCTAACTCCATAATCATTTACCAGCTCAAAAATAGTCTTGTTTATAGATAAAACTTTTGATTCCACTTTGCATAATTCTGAAAATATATCATTTATTATATTATCATTTAATGGAACATCCACCATCTTCTTATACAGATTATTTAGAAGTTTTTGGGTACTTGGCGTATCTATATCAAGTAAACCTCCTTCCATCTTAGTTATGTTTAATATTTTTTGGGCTAAACCTACAGAAGATTCCAATGTTGTTAATATTTTTGGCAAAAGTGATCGTTCTACGGTAGCAACACAGGTATTACTATCACCCTCGTCAAACATCTCTCCAAACTCATCATCCTCTTCATTTTCCTCAGAATCACTTTTATCTTCATCGGTAGTAGAATCATCATCAAATATAGAACTAATCAAAGTTTCATCATTTTCCTCATTTTCTATATCCTTTACAAGATCCAGCGGGTTAACAGTAAGATCTATATCACTATCAGCAACTTCGCTAGTTTTAGATTCATCTATTTTTATAATATCTCTCAGTAGCATTGTACCACTTGAAAGACCATTATACCAATCAATAATGTATTTCAAAACAAATGGTAATTTATATAGTCTTTTGATAATATTTAACCTGCCATTTTCTATTCTCATAGCTATAGCTACTTCTTCTTCTTTAGTTAGAAGATCTATATTACTTATTGATTTTAGATATGATTTAACAGGATCATCAGTACTCCTTGATATAAAATCATCTTTAGAAGTATCAGTAGCTTGACTTTTAGTAAATTTTTCAAATTCATCTTCATTTTTTACAACAGATATATCGCTACTCTCCAGTATATTTATGATTTCTGATAGTTTTTCAGGATCACTAATGATATTACCTATTTTATCATTAATATAGTCAACCGTAAGGTACCTATTTTTCTGTCCTTCCTGTATCAACTCCTTAATTAATTTTTGCTTATCTTGAGTTGTTACTTTATTATCAGTAATAACACTCTTACCGGAATCTTTCTTTCCGCCCAAAGATTTTTGATTTTTATTTGAAACCATTCATCAACCTAATAAATATGTATAAATTTATAAAATATCGTTCTCAAGATCAGTTATTTTTTTGCGTAACAATTCCAAATCTCCATATATGGCCTTTCTCCTCTCTTCATTATTATTATCTTGTGCTAATTCCTTTAGTTCTATTTCCAACACAAGTGCATTTCTTTCCAAGAATAAACCATATAAATACCTTAAACCATCGTCTACTGAATCTACGCCAAGTAATCTGTCATCGCAAGTATACAACTTTAAATCATTTTTTTCAAGTTCCCTAAATATAATTTTATCATCTATAATATTATTATTCAATTTATCATAAAAAATATTCAATATTTTTGAGACATTTTTATCAAAAAAATCAATACTCAGTAGATTAATTTCATACTTTTTAAAAAACTCATCTATAATAGATACATCTTTTTGTATCACACTAATCATATTTCTTTCCACATTGACAGCCCTTTCTTTGAGATTTTGTACACTATTTATAGATGGTACTTTTTTATCATAATCTATTTTAGTTGTAACTTTATACAGTGAACTAAAGCTACTATTACTATTTTTACTGCTTTTATTTCTGCCAATCAGAAACAGTTTGTTTTTGTAAAAATTTTCAAAATTTTTCAAAACTATCGGGTCTTTTATTTTTTTAAGTAACAAACCTATATTGAACTCTAATTTACTCTTCTCTTCCGGCATTATACCAGAATCAGCCATAGCAATATTTTGTTCTACTAGTTCACAATCCCAGAGAAATTCCGATAAATTAACTGATAGTTTCTTGTCGTTAAGCAGTTTCTCAAACTCGCTGCCGCCATACTCCTTTACAAAATCGTCGGGATCTTGATCGTTTGGTAACTTTACAAACTTCAAACTTTTAGATGGAGTGATTATGGGTAAAGTAAGCACGGCTATCCTATGAGCCGCCTTTTGGCCGGCTTTATCACCATCGAGACAAACTATAATTTCATCTGTTACTTTCCATAATTCTCTAATTTGCTGTTCTGTTATGGCTGTACCCATTGGCGCAACCACATTTTCAATCCCATTAGTTGCTAGAGTTATGGCATCTAGATTGCCTTCAACTAAAATAACGTTTTTCTTATCATAGATAGCTTTTTTCGCAAAAAAATAGTTAAATAAAACGTCACTTTTATGGAATAACGGAGTTTCTGGGGAGTTCATATACTTCGGCATATCGACATTGTTGATTACACGCCCGGAGAAGGCGATTACTCTACCAATTTTATCTAACACCGGGAACATAACTCTGTTTCTAAACTTATCGTAAAATTGCCTTTCATTAGATGCAACTATGCCTGCTTTTTTCATATCATTTTCGCAAAATCCTAACTTTTTTAAATGACTTATTAAACCATTGAATTTAGCAGTGGCAAAGCCCATCCTAAATTTTACCATATTGTTTTTATTTAAACCTCTTTTGATAAGATATTTTAAACCATCTTGTCCTTCACTGCTAAAGATTAGATTTTGAAAGTACAAACAAGCTTCTTCATTTATTTTGTATAAAGTATCGAGGTCATTTCTATCTTTTTGCTTTTCCGGATCTAGTTTTTCTAACTTTGGCAGTTCTATACCATTTTCATTGGCTAATTTTTCAACTGCTTCTTTGAAGTTTAAGTTCTCCTGTTGCATTACGAAACTAATAACATCACCATGTGCGCCGCAGCCAAAACAGTGATAAAATCCTCTTTCGTCATTTATGTGAAAAGATGGTGTTTTTTCTTTATGAAAAGGGCAGCAGGCAACTTTATTTCTGCCGTGGTTTATAATTCTGACGCTTCTGCTAATCACGTCAGATAGGGTAATCTTGCTCTTAAGTAAATCAATAAAACTATTGTTATACATAAAATTGTCTTGCTTCTGTATTGTTTGTATTATTTAAAAACACCATCTTATGGTGCACTAATAATAGCTTTTATATTATTTATAGCAAGCATATCTACACATATTGTATATAGCAGTACAACATTAATATAGTAATTAATTGTCACAACATAACTAAATTAACCCCAACCTCGCTTTTTAAATTTTCTTAAATTCTTTAAAAGCCCTTG
>CAPZCD010000069.1 GCA_948744995.1 uncultured Rickettsiales bacterium
TTTCAAGGGCTTTTAAAGAATTTAAGAAAATTTAAAAAGCGAGGTTGGGGTTAATATACGTATTCTCTCCTAGAAAAAAGCTAACTGCATTTTCGTTATTGTTCATATAAGATACTCTAAAAAAAGGAGAATTATCATCAAGTAGTGGGAAATTTTGTCTTAATATAGAAAGAGTACCAGTATATATTTGAGAATTAATATCTGTTATTCGAGATATAACAATATTGTCATCACTTCCTATGTTTACATTATTTCTGCCAATAAAATTTAAAAAATTCAGAATATTATATATAACATTATCATTATTACTACGTGAAATATAATAGTCATTACCAATATAATAACTTCTAGTCCCTATAATTTCTCTAATCCTAATTCTACTTCTACAATAATATGGAATTTCAAATCCAAATATGACTGGATAAACTCTATTTAGTTCCATGTTATCTATGGTGTTTTTATTTAACTCTATATTTAACGTATTATTATCTCTTATTTCCAATCTCGGCCTATTACCTACACCTCTTAGTCCACCTATTATTCCTTCACTATTTACTGTAACCATAAGATTTACTGTAGCTGATCTGTATACATCAAAACTATTAACCTCAACAATATTAGTTTCTAATTCAAATCTGAATATACTACTTCCAAAATTTAATGAAGGTCTGATGTTATTACTACGATTGGGAGTTGTGATACTATCTTGTTGACCATTAAAGCAAAGTCGCAAATTCTCCCTCATAAAGAAACCAGCTGTATTTTCATTATTGTCTGTATAGGATATTCTAAAAAAAGGAGAATTATCATTGGATAGTCGATTTCTTATTAAAGAAAAAAGAACAGGAAAAGACATTTGAGTATATCTTGCTTGAGAGATGACAGCATCGCCGGTTATTTGTATAGTTGTATCATCATTATTTGGGTTCAGAATATGACGAATAATATTATTGTTGTCATTATTATTTATTACTGTCCTTCGTTCATTTTCTACCACGTCTTCTTCTACTAAAATAACATGGTTATTGTTGTTGTTACGATTTATAAAAATATTATTCCTAACAGAAATAATTATTCCTGCTACAAATAGAAATAGAGCATATAATATTTTAAAATTGTATCAAACATCGATTTATCCTAAATTATTATTAATAAGTAGACGTTATTATACCATATTTTTGAATATAGTCAATAAAAGGAATAAGAATTTTTAAAACCATTAAACTTATATATTCTCTATATATTCTCAAACTAATCAATATACTACAATTAATCAACCAAACAATTTTATTAAAACTATCTCATTTCAGCATGAATTGTTTTTTGTTTAAAAAAGTTTTACCATAGCCACATCAATTTTTAAAAAAATTATGGATAGAGCCAAAATACCAAACATTTTAACAATCGCCCGAATACTACTCATACCAGTACTTATAGTATCTTTTTACGTACCCTGGAAGATAACTAATTTAGTTGTTGCCTTTTGGTTTATGTTAGCCAGCATAACCGATTTTTTTGATGGCTACCTAGCAAGATTATACAAGGTTCAGTCCAAATTTGGGCAATGTTTCGACCCAATAGCCGACAAGTTAATAGTAATTGTATCACTAGTGATGATAATAAGTTGCAATGACAGTATATTTATACTCATACCATCACTAATAATAATGTGCCGAGAGATTTTAGTTTCAGGTTTAAGGGAGTTTTTAGGCTCCATTAACGTGGAAATGCCGGTGACAAAGTTGGCTAAATATAAAACCGCTTTCCAAATGTTTGCTATAACCGGGCTATTGCTGGCAAGTAAAAATTCTTCCTACACCTTTGAAACAATTATGGATTATTTTGAATTTGAACCATTTTTAAGGATATTTTTCAATGGGCTTATAGAAAATATAAGTATATTCTTGCTAAATATAGCTGCCCTGCTATCTCTAGTGACCGGATACCAATATCTGAAGACCAGCTTAAAATACATGAAATAATATTTTGTGACTAAAATAGCTGATGAAGGTATTATAATATATTTGAATAAATATAACGACAGATGCTATAAAATAGTAATTTTTAGCAGAAATAATGGTGTTGTACAAACCTTCCTGAGAAAAGACAGAAAAAATAAATATCTTGTTTATGATTTGGTTAGTTTTGAGTGCGATAATATTGGACAATTTAGCTATAGAAATTTGGAATTGAAGCATATAGAAAGTTACTGGAATAATATTTATTCAAGTAAATTGTTTTTGGCTATTGCAAACTCTGTGACTTTTATAGTTGTGACTTTGTTGTTGGAAAAAGGTGATTGTAGTAATATTTACAATATATTTACTAAAAATATTTATGAGCTTGAGGGGGATAGGAGCAGAGATGATATTTTTATGAATTATATGAATTTTCTGAAGAGTGTAGTTATATTTTTTGGTTTTGCTTTAGATATGAATAGTTGTTTTGTTAGTGGTGTTAGTAGCGTCTACTATATTTCACCGAAAACTGGTAATTGTGTTTCAAAAGAAGTTGGGGAAAAATATACGGATAAATTATTCATTATTCCGGAGTGTTTTAATGGTAATTATGTTGGAACCGACGATTATAAAAGTGGTCTTCACATTTTATTCCATTTTTTAAAAAGAATTTTTGTAGATAATGGAAAAGGTGATAGGGTTAGGTATTTGAAAGAATTATGGACCAATATATCTTAAATAGTATCTGGATATTTTTAATATAACGTTTTGACAGTGCCATCTGAATTTTTGATACGTTCTACGAATGATGTTGGTCGAATTTCGAGTTTATTTTTTTGTTCATGTCTTTCTATTGTTAGTTCAATACGTGATTTTTTAGGCATATTATTTTCTTGTGTGATTGATGGTTGTGATTGTTGTTGCAACTTCAGTATTGAAGCAAAAGTTTCATAAATATCTGACATTCTTTCTAAATTACGCCCTAATTGTTCATTTTCTTTTTCTAGTTTTAATAAACGCTGTTCAGTCTCTTCATTTATATTTCTTTGTTCTGCATTAGTACGAGTTTGATATGTCCCCATAGCAAGAGCAAGTTTATTTTTAACAAAGTCTTCTTTAACATTAGCTTTTACTTCTTTGGAAATCTCTTCTGATATTATTTTGCATTCCTTAGGAGTTAGATATCTTGCCCCTCCGACTGATTGGTATGTTCCCCAAGGGTCGTTTCTAGATGACAATCTCATAATATTTTCTCTATTTTTTAATTTTGAGAGATATTTACTGTAATCCACAGCTTTTACTTCAGTCCCCTTAATTAAGGGTTCCATTTTTTTTGAATTTTTTTTCAACTCTTCTGAAACTTTTTCTTGGATAAATTTATCTATAAAGTCATCTATTGTAGGAATATTAGGAAATTTGTCTTTATATTTTTCGTTTACATATTTTATAATAAAATCTACGGCCTCAAGAACTTCTTCTATTCCTGTATTATTTTTAGATTTATCCTTATCTTTTTTCTTGGTATCTTTATTTTTAATCAATTTCTTAACTCCAATTTTTGATGTTTTTTTGCTACTTTTTCTATAATTTTAGAGTCAAAAATGCTTTTTATTGCACCACCAAAACCAAAAAACTTTAATCCTAATAAAATTGTATCAAGAACCTCCTCAGTTACATATTTTGCTATATCTTTTACTTCTTTTTCTCTATCTACTTCAGTAGAAATTTTTTTAATTTTACTATCTGTTTTCTTGGTAAATATCTCAGAAAATGATTCAGAAAATACTTTTTCAATACCTTTAAAAAATTCTTGAGATACATTTTCTATTTTTTCTTTTTCTTTTATTTTTTGAGATATTATTTCATATAAATTGTTTTATGCCTTTGGCAAATTTTGTAAATTCTTCATAGTTGTCTTCATTAATTGTAGAACCTTGATTAAGATTATTTTCTTCAACATTTGTATTATTATTTAGAATATTGTCAGTCATAGTGTTATAATTTATTCATCCTAGATAAAAGTCTAATTGATTTATTTTTATTAGCAATAACCCCAATTTCGCTTTCTAAATTTGAAATACATTAAAAAATAAGAAAACATATTTTAACCCCAACCTCGCTTTTTAAATTTTCTTAAATTCTTGGCTCTGGTCTCCATT
>CAPZCD010000070.1 GCA_948744995.1 uncultured Rickettsiales bacterium
TAAAGATATATTAATTTAAAGAATTTAAATATCAAGAAATGGAGACCAGAGCCTTTATTGTAATGTCTAAACTTGAATTATTATTAGCAATATGATATACTTTCAACAAAAATCCTTTTAAAAGAATGAATTTGGATATTAAAAAAAATAGACAACTTAAGATTAGTTTGACATTGCAAAGTTATATTGTGCTGTTTACGTTATTCAATTTGGTACTATACACGGGACCATTTTTAAATTATATAAATACAAAAACAGAAAGCACTTTCTTCATATCATCATTATTCGTATTGTTTTTCATATTACTAAATATGATATTTTCAATTTTATTCACAAAAAAAACAACAAAAGTTCTGAGCACATTGATATTGATAATAAACGCTGCGTCTCTGTATTACATGAATTTATACAAAATACAGATAGATGTTTATATGTTAATAAATGTTTTTGAAACAAATCTAAAAGAAGCAAGTGATATTATTGGTGTAGGTCTAATTAAAAGTATTTTGTTGCTTGGATTATTGCCAAGTGTAATATTTATCTATTTTATAACCATAGAAGAAGATAGCTTTCGCGCTAAAAAAAGGATAAAATTCTGGTTGTGTCAGCTATCATTTTTGGCTGTATTTTCAATATTCAGCTATAACTATAAAAAAGAATATGGTTTTCTGTTATCAATAAGAAGAAGGGTTTTTAACTACACAATACCAATAAATTACATGGGTAATCTGGGTAGGCTTGTATACATAAAAACAAAGGGGTTAATTCTATCAAGAAATATAATTGATATTAGTAGCGGCTCAAAACTAAATAAAAAATTTACAAGTGATAGAAAAAACTTGATTATATTAGTGGTTGGAGAATCCGCAAGATCACAGAATTTTTCGCTTAATGGTTATGAAAGAAATACAAACGAACCGTTAAAAGACTATAATATTTTAAGCTTTAAAAATGTATCATCATGTGGTACCGCAACAGCCCATAGCATACCTTGTATTTTTTCACATCTTGATAGAAAAAGATTTACAATTCTTGAAGGCAAAAAATATGAAAATTTACTTGATATATTTAACAAATTGAATTTTGATGTGAGATGGCGAAGTAACAACGGCGATTGCAAAGGTGTTTGTAACAGAGTTAGTTATCTGTCTACCGATGGCCTTGATATAAACGGTCATGACCAATCTATAATAAGAAATTTACACAGTGAAATCAAAAAATTATCAAAAAAGAATACTATTATAGTTATAAACCAAAGAGGCAGCCACGATCCATATAACAAAAGATATCCAAAGGAATTTGAAATCTATAAACCAGCTTGCGATACCGATATTGGTGGTTGTTCGATAGAGGAATTGATAAACGTATATGATAATAGCATCTACTATAGCAGTTATAATTTGAAACAAATATTGGATATTCTATCAAAAGATTTGAAGGACTATAATACAATGTTGTTATATGTATCCGACCATGGAGATGGATTTGGAGAAAATGGAGTTTGGACGCATGGTATGCCCTATAGCGAAGCTACCGATTATGTGAAAAAAGTTCCGTTTTTGCTATGGCTCTCAGACAATTTTGTTGATGAATTTAAAGTAGATAAAAAATGTTTGACAAATAAAATTAATGATAATCTGTCTCATGATAATATTTTTCATTCTATGTTGGGGTTATTTGATATAGAGAATAAATATTATGATGAAAATCTGGATATTTTTAGAAAATGTAAGCTTCAACATGTCATCAAATAAAATTCAAGTTACGTATAATCAATATATTATTATCTTTAGCATCCTCAATGCAATACTTTTTAGTAAACCATTTTTTTCTTATCTATGGCTACTAAGAAAAAATATACTCATAGAACTTGGATTCTATACCTTCGCATTTTTTGTATCAAATGTTGTTTTTTCAATCCTATTCACAAAAAAAACTCTAAAACCAGCAAGTTTAGCCATCATTTTTATAAATTCTATAGCATTATACTTCATGAATAAATACAATATACAGATAGATGTATCAATGGTTATAAACATCTTTGAGACCAATTTTGGTGAAGCTAAAGATTTGCTGAGTTTACAACTATTTTTATATATATTTTTATTTGGCTTCATACCAATAGTTTCCATTTTAAAATACGTGCAGGTAGATTATAGAAATAACTCACTATTAAAAAGATTAAAATTTTTCCTGGTAAACCTAACTTTTTCCTTAATAATTGCCTATTCAAGTACAAAAATAGATAGAGTATATAAATTTCTTAGGAATGAAAACAGGTTTACGGTAAACTATTATTTACCGGTAAACTATATTGGCAATATTGTAGCTGCTATAGTACTTAAAATTTATAATTCTATTCCACAAAAAGTTATAGAACTAGACGTTCAGCAAAAAATAAAACACAACAAAAGGAATAATATAATCGTATTCATATTAGGAGAGTCGGCTAGATCGCAAAATTTCTCACTCAATGGTTATGGAAGAAATACAAATGAACCACTGGAGAGTTACGATATGATAAGTTTTAGAAATGTATACTCTTGTGCCGTATCCACAACTATGAGTATACCTTGCATTTTTTCGCATCTTGGCAGATCAGAATTTGATAAAGCAAAGGCAAAAAACTATGAAAATCTATTGGATATTTTTAGTAAAATAGGCTACAACGTAAAATGGCTTAGCAATAACGGTGGTTGTAAGGATGTTTGTAATAGAATAAAATACTCCAGTGTATCCGGTCTATCAAAAAATAGATATGATGATTCTCTGACTAAAGGACTTATTAGAGAAATTAAACATATTAAAAATAGAAATAATTTTTTAGTTTTAAACCAAATAGGGAGTCACCACACATACCATAAAAGATATCCGGAAACTTTTGATGTATTTAAACCATCTTGCAAAAAGCCAATGTCGGATTGCAAATATGAAGAGCTGGTAAATACGTATGATAACACCATATTGTACACAAGTAAAAATATAAAAGATATAATAGACATTCTTATGGCAAACTTCAAGGAATCTAATATATTTGTCATATATGTATCCGATCATGGAGATGGATTGGGAGAGAGTAGAATATTTGCGCATGGTATGCCCTATAGCGAAGCTACCGATTATGTAAAGAAGGTTCCACTACTGTTGTGGTTTTCGGATAATTTTGTTGATGAATTTAAAATAGATAAAAAATGTTTGACAAATAAAATTAATGATAATCTGTCTCATGATAATATTTTTCATTCTATGTTGGGGTTATTTGATATAGAGAATGAATATTATGATGAAAATCTAGATATTTTTAGGAGTTGTAGGTATGGTCAATAATAGGTAAAATACAGATAAATTTAGATAACTACAGTAATTGCCCTGCAATAAACAACCAAGATGCAAGTATACAAGATATTTGATTTACTTTAAACACAAAATTTGTGTTTAGATATTCTTTATATAAATTTATTAGTAATGGCTACAAATCTATTTTTTATCCTAAACTAAAGAGTACGGGATATTTTTAGAAAAAACTTCCTCACTCATTGACATAATTGGATAGATACGTTATTTATAAATTACAAATTATTATGGGATTTATTATGGTTAATTTGATTAAAAAGAATCAAAACAAAAGTGGTATCACAATTTTAACATATACTTTTTTGTTAATTAGCACTATTAAAAACGTACTAGCCTCATCACAGGGGAACATACCTAAAACAACTATCTTAACAGCTAAGGAACAATCAGAAAAAGACCAACACTATTCCTCATCTAATAATCAGGATAAGGCAAAAAATTCACCTAAAAGTAAGAAAAGGGTTACTTTTAATATAAAACCAGAAGAAAAAAACTGTAACAACTATAATAACACTATAGATCCTGCTATGTTAACAGTGGAAAATTTATTAAATTACAATCCGACAGTAGAAATAAATATATGGGAAAGTAGTAATAAAATGGAGATTAAGAAATAAACAACCCTAACATAAATATATGGGATCGTTTATTATTATCCATAAATTGTCTCCCTCCTTCTCCCCTCTACCTTCTTATCTAATCAAATACCTTCCCTCTACCCCTATACCTACATTAATATAGTTATCACTATTCTTACCATA
>CAPZCD010000071.1 GCA_948744995.1 uncultured Rickettsiales bacterium
AAAGATTGGTTTAGAGTGAAGAGTTTAAAAGTCAAGAAATAGAGAGATGTCCCTGTTTTTCGTTTAAATTATTGACTATTGGTGGGTAATCCTCTAAACCACAAAACTCTTGAAAATTAAGCTACAATAGTATATAATGCATTTAGGTGTTATGAGATATATTTATTACCATGAAGTTTTACAGATATATACTTTATTTAGTAGCGATAATCACAATTAGTTCATGTACATCCACAAAGATAGTAGATGTCAAGAGCCCCTGTGTAGATAACGGAGAAGGTCCTTGTGGCCCAAGAAAACCAATAAACACTTGGCTTGAAGAGTACAATATATAATAATCTATAGGACGGTTATGGACAAAAAAAATTTAAGAAGGATAGTAGCAGGTTGTTTAGTTGTTACTTCTCTATTTTGCATAGAAATAGTAAGAAATGCTTATTTATCTAAAAAAGAAGTCGGAAACACAAAGCCAAATGCTAGACTAATAGCTGATGAAAGTATCAAGTCTGTAGCTAGTCCAAGTATAAAAAAGGCAAATCAAATCATTTCAACAAAAAATAAAGAATTGTTTGAGCTAATTTTAGACAAGATAAGATATGAATACGTTGAAGAAGTTGAGGACAAAAAGCTATACGAAAGTGCTATGAGTGGTCTACTATCATCTCTTGATCCGCATTCCAGCTATATGAATGAAAAGGATTACAAGGAGATGCAAATAAGCACCAAAGGAGAGTTTGGTGGACTTGGTATAGTTGTTACAAAAGATTCTAATTTCGTAAAAGTAGTTTCTCCTATTGATGATACGCCGGCTGCGAGGGTTGGTATAAAACCCGGTGACTATATATCAAAAATAGATAATGAGCTGACCTATGATATGAGTCTAGAAAAAGCTGTTGAAAAAATGAGAGGAAAGCCAGGTACAAAAGTCAATATTACCGTTCTACGTAAGGGTGAAAATGAACCATTGGAGTTCACTATTAAAAGAGAGATTATAAAAGTTGAGGCGGTTAAGGGTAGAGTAGAAAACAACGGTATAATTTATGTAAAGATTACAAACTTTATAGAAACAACCTATGATGATGTGGTGAATACCTTTAACAGACTAAAGAAAACTATAGGTGAAGACAAAGTTAGTGGTTTTGTTTTAGATCTTAGAAACGATCCAGGTGGTTTACTAGATCAGGCTGTTAAGGTTGGAAGTTTATTTCTAAAAGAAAGGGAAGTTGTTGTTTCTATTAAGGGAAGAGACGATCAACTGATACAAACCTATAGGTCGGATGCAAAAAAGGTCTTAATAGATAACATTCCGGTTGTGGTTCTAGTTAATGAGGGATCGGCTTCAGCCTCAGAGATAGTAGCTGGTGCCCTTCAAGATCATAAAAAAGCTATCATAATGGGAACAAAAACATTCGGTAAAGCTTCAGTACAAACAGTTTATCCGTTACCAAATGGAGGTGCTATGAAAATGACAATAGCTAGATACTATACGCCTCTTGGTAGGTCAATTCAATTGGATGGCATAGAGCCCGATATAGTAGTTCCGGAAGCAAGTGTAAATTTCGTTGAAAGTAAATTTGAAGCAAGGCGCGAAAAGGATTTAGAGGGTCATTTAGAGAAAGGTAAGGAGGATATAGTAGCTAAATCTATAAAAGAAAATAAAAAGAAAGAAGAATTAACGAAGGATATTAGCGACTATCAGCTATCAAAAGCTATAGATCTTTTGATAGGAATCAATTATTATAACAGCAGTTTTTCAAAGGAAAAAGGTGATGATAAGAAATAGTTTTAAAATTATAGTTTTTATTGCGAGTATTTTTTTAACTGGAAATAATATTTTTGCAAACAGTAATTTTAAGATTTTAGCCAATGTTAATGAGATAGCCATTACGGAAACTGACCTCAAAACTTTTATGAAAATTACAAAAAATAATGATCGTAGAAAAGCCTTGAAGGAGTATATGGAGTTAATACAAAATTCAAAAGTTGCTGATTTAAGTGGAATAAAACTTAGCAGAAAAGATAAAACTAAATACTGGTCTAAATTTAAGGCAAAGAATAGTATAGGTCAAACTAAAAAAGAGTTTTGCAAAAAAAATGGAATTAATGAAGATTTTCTAGATGATTACATAAAAATGATGGCTGTTTGGGAAATATATTACGATAATTTTATAGCCAGAAATGTTAAAATAGAAAAAGATACAATCATAGAAAACATGAAAATTACCGGAAAGGCAAAAACTGAAAATTCTTATGAATTATCGGGAATAATTCTAAATTATTCTACCAATAAACAAAAAAAAGAGATAAAAACTAAACTGGAAAATATTTTTACTAATGTTAAAACCAATAGCATATCTTTCCCAAAAGCAATAGAATTGGTAACTATGTCAGAGACAAAGAAATCCGATTATAAAACAAAAAAAGATAATAATTATTTAGGTTGGGTCAATAAGTCTGATTTTAATGATTTGTTTGCGGATGTGATAGAAAAAACAAATATTGGTGATATAACGAACCCTGTCTGCACAGAAAATAATGACAAAGGTTCATGTGTTATTTTTGTAGTTCATAATTCTAAAAGTATAACAAATACAAATGAGAAAGAAGAAATTCGCACATTCAGCAAATTTTATAAAAAAGCTATTGAAGTAAAAACTATAGAAATTGTAGCTAGCTATAACGATGTGATAAAAGTTAAATACAATTTGTAAAAAACACAACTTATGACTGATTTTTCTATAAAATCCATAAAAAGATCTAAAGCTGAAAAGGTAAAGACAGCCAAAAATAGAAAAATTTCCTCAACAAGATGGCTTCAGAGGCAATTAAATGACCCTTTTGTTATATTAGCTAAAGAAAATGGTTATAGATGCCGTGCTGCTTTCAAAATACTAGAGATAAATGACAAATTTAAAATTTTCAAAAAAGGTCAAAAAGTACTAGATCTTGGCTCCGCTCCAGGTGGTTGGAGTCAAGTTGTAGTTGAAAAAGTTGGGATGAATAATATAGTAGCAGTAGATATTTTGGATATGAGTCCCATATTTGGCGTCAAATTTGTTAAACAAGATTTTCTTGCTGATGATGCTAAAGCTATTATAATGGAGAATTCAAATACTAGTAAATTTGACGTTGTCATGAGTGATATGGCAGCAAACACAACCGGAGACAAAAAAACCGATCATATAAGAACATTAAATTTGGTTGAGGAAGCATTAGATTTTTCGGTGACAGTCCTGAAACCTAATGGAACTTTTATAAGTAAGATTTTTCAAGGTGGAGCAGAAAAAGAATTATTGGATAGACTAAAAGAAAATTTTTCGACAGTTAAACACTTTAAACCAAAATCATCGAGACAAAATTCTGTTGAAATGTATTTGGTGGCTATGGGCTTTAGGGATGGCTATAAAATGTAGCTTCTTGGCCTTGATATTATTTTCATTAGCCTAATTTTGAACTTTTATACGTAAAAAATATACAATTATCTATAAATTTGTGGTAGAAAGTATTAATAATATTACTATCAATTATAATAATATAAAATACATTGATTATTTTATATAAAAGAATTTAGAAGTGAGTTAATGGGTATAATATCTATTGTCACAATAAAATTGTTGTTGATTTTATGAGGTAATATCTTATCATTATAGGTAGTAAAGGATGAGTGGCAGAGTGGTCGAATGCACCGGTCTTGAAAACCGGCGAAGATGTAAGTCTTCCGGGGGTTCAAATCCCTCCTCATCCGCCATTAAAAATTAGTATCTATTATTATATAATGAAAATAGCGTTTTAAATCGTAATGTTCTCCCCTCTGATAGTCAATTGTAATAAATAGTTACTAGATTTTAGTAAAAATTATTCATATATCTACTATAATTTTTTTATTCTTATGTTGTTTTATCCTTATATTTCATTGTTTTTTAGACAATTTATCAACTATTAGCAGGGGTAAATCTAACCATAAAAAGTATTGACTAACATTATAGATTGTGATATACTTAAATTAACCCCAACCTCGCTTTTTAAATTTTCTTAAATTCTTTAAAAGTCCTTGAAAAATAAAGATGGGAAGTCAATTATATAAAAATTTAACATTAAAAACTT
>CAPZCD010000072.1 GCA_948744995.1 uncultured Rickettsiales bacterium
TATTATGGTGATTATGGGATCAATTGAGGTAATCAAGAAATAGAGAGATGTCCCAAAAAATAGATATCAATTATTACAAAGAAGAAAGAATAGAGTAAAAAATCCAACACAAAATGTTAATCAACTACCACAAACTATTACTATTAATCAATCTCCACATGCTGTCGATCGCCCACCACCAGCTATTACAATAGATCCAGAAGAAGATTTTTCTATAAATCATGATCCTGCTAACAATCTAAATGAAAGTGACAATTTTAATCCACTTTCTAATATTTTTGATGATAATTTCTTTAATTTTCCTGAATCTGATGACTTTTTCTTCTAAAAAGCATTGTGCAAACTCTCAAAAAAATATTTTAAATAAGAGGCAAGCACTACCTATCTTACTCAAACTCCATCAACACTTCTCCCACCGAGACTATATCGTCCGATTTTATCAAAATTTTCTTTACAGTTAAATCAAACTCGCTTCTTATCATATTTTCCATTTTCATAGCCTCTATAGAACATAATTCACCACCCACCAAAACGCTATCACCATCTCTAACTTTTATTCGCACAATCCGACCACCTATAGGCGATTTTAGGCAGGTAGGCTTTTCCTTTTTAGCAGCAACCGGCATAAACTGCTCAAGTTCCGATATTCTAGTATTTCTTATGGTTATATTTATTACTGAACCCATATATTGAAAAACGTAGTTACCGGCATAGTCATCGGATAGTATCTTAACATTTACTTTATTTCCATTAACACTACATCTAAAAACATTATCACCATACTGCCATGCGGTTACCAAAGTACTATAGCCACTACCATAGTCCACATTAAAATTTTCGCCATTATTGTCATCTACATTACATAAAAATTTTCTACCATCTACATCTACAACCCATTTATTGCCGAATTTCTTATTTACGTTTCTGAGTCCACCGGTTATATCATTAACTCTTTTCTGATAGTTAAAAAACATATAAAGTGCTACACTTATCAACACATCTTTTTGCTTTAATTCCAATTCATTATTACTAAAACCGGATGAAAATTCCTGTCTTATAAAATTTGTGCTAATATTCCCACTTCTAAACTTTTCATTATATACTATGGTTTCCAAGAAACTTATGTTATGAGCTACACCATCTATAAAAAAACCACCCAATGCTGACTGCATCTTCTCAATACAATCATCCCTATCTTTACCATGGGTTAAAAGTTTACATATCATACTATCGTAAAACGACGTAATTTCATAACCTTCATAGACACCACTATCAATTCTAACGCCATCAACAAAATTTGGTTCAAGATACTTATTTATTCTACCTAACGATGGCAGAAAGTTACGCGAAGGATCCTCAGAGCATATTCTACTTTCCATAGCCCAACCATCAAATTTTATATCATCCTGCTTAAATGGTAATTTTTCACCCTTTGCAACCCTTATCATCAGCTCCACGAGATCTACACCTGTTATTAATTCCGTCACACCATGTTCAACCTGTAGTCGCGTATTCATTTCCAGAAAATAGAAATTTTTGTCCTTATCCATCATACATTCAACAGTTCCAGCAGAATAATAACCAACTTCTTTACACAATGCTACCGCCTGTTTATACATTTTTAATCTGGTTCTCTTGTCAACAAAAGAACTAGGAGCTTCTTCTATAATCTTTTGATTATTTCTCTGTATAGAACATTCTCTTTCACCAAGACAAACAATATTACCATATTTATCCCCTATAACCTGGATTTCTATATGTCTTGGATTTTCTATAAATTTTTCTATAAATACTCTACCATCACCAAAACTATTCAAGGCTTCATTGGTAGCTACCTCAAAAGCCTCCTTAACATCTTCTATCTCATCAACTCTTCTCATGCCTTTACCGCCACCGCCGGCTGACGCTTTTATCATGATGGGCAAACCTATTTTTTGTGCTATTTTGACCGCTTCTTCAGAATTTTTTATAATCCCATCAAATCCAGGTACAACACTAACTTTTGCCTTTTTAGCAATCTTTTTTGATTCAATTTTATCACCCATTTTTTTTATGGCGCTTGCTGGCGGTGCAATCAAAATTATACCTTCTTTTTCAAGTTCTTGAGCGAATTTTGCATTTTCAGATAAAAAACCATAACCGGGATGCACATAGGTGGCTCCCGTCTTTTTAGCTATATTTATTATCTTTTTTATATTCAGATAACTGTCATTTGCAGGTGCTGCACCAACTAAGATTGCTTCATCAGCCATTTGTACGTGTAGTGAATTATAATCAGCCTCAGAATATATCGCAACTGTAGTCATACCCATTTTTTTAGCTGTTTTTATAATTCTACAAGCTATTTCGCCCCTATTTGCAATAAGTATTTTTTCTTTTATCGTGGTATTATTTGTATTCATATAACTCCTATTACAATGGTAAATTATCGTGTTTTTTGCTTGGCATCTTAACACTCTTATTTCTTAAAAATCTTAAACCGTCACATATCCTTTTTCTTGTATTCTGTGGTCTTATAACTTCATCTATATAACCTCTTGAAGCTGCAAAAAATGGGGTTGAGAATTTATCCCTATATTCCTGTATTTTCTGCTGTTTTTCTTTTTGTTCTAAATTTTTATATATTATATTGACAGCCCCTTCAGCTCCCAAAACCGCTATTTCAGCGTCATCCCAAGCGTAGTTCAAATCACCTCTTAAATGGCGAGAATTCATGACTATATATGCTCCACCATATGCTTTTCTTGTAATTATAGTTATTTTTGGAACACTGGACTCTGCGAAAGCGTAGAGTAATTTAGCTCCATGAGATATTATACCATTATGCTCCTGATCTTTACCCGGTAGAAATCCCGGCACATCTACCAGCGTTATCAGAGGTATATTAAAGGCGTCGCAAAATCTCACAAACCTGGCCGCTTTTCTAGAAGCATTTATATCTAAACAACCAGCTAATTCCAATGGTTGATTGGCAACTATACCGATTGTCCGTCCTTCCATTCTAGCTAAACCAACTATCACATTTTTTGCAAAATCCGGTTTCAGTTCAAAAAAATTACCTTCATCAATTATTTTATAAATAAGCTCCTTCATATTGTAAGCTTGGTTTTTACTTTCGGGAACTAAAGTATTAAGGGATACGTCAATTCTATCAGATTGGTCTACTGTATCTATCTCCGGAACATTATCTGTATAATTTAATGGTAGAAAATCAAATAATCTCCTTGTCTGTAGTAACAATTCTATATCATTTGTAAAAGTTTTATCGGCAACCCCGCTTATAGGACCATGTACGCTGGCTCCTCCTAAATCTTCCTTTGTTATTTCCTCATGGTTAACAGTTTTTACCACGTCAGGTCCTGTTAAAAACATGTATGAGGTATTTTTTGTCATAAAAATAAAGTCAGTCAAAGCAGGTGCATATACAGCCCCACCAGCGCAAGGCCCCATTATGAGAGATATTTGAGGAACAACACCGGATGCATCTACTATACGTTGAAAAATCTTTCCATATCCACCTAACGCATCAACACCCTCCTGTATCCTGGCTCCACCAGAATCCAACATACCTATAACAGGCACTTTAGCCTTCAATGCCATATTGATTATTCGCTCAATTTTCTGAGCTTGTGCTTGTCCTAATGAACCACCAATAACTGTAAAATCCTGCGCGTAAACAAATACCAAACGACCATTTATGGTACCCGAACCGGTTATAACTCCATCACCGCTAAATTTTTTGTCTTCCATATCAAAATCAGCACATCTATGCTCGACATAAACGCCGTATTCTTCAAAAGAATCTATATCCAGAAGAACTTCTATCCTCTCTCTTGCAGTCAATTTACCTTGTTTATGTTGTTTGTTTATTTTGTCTATGCCGCCGCCTAACAATGATTGTTCTTTTTTTTCGGTAAGTTTGTTGTTTCTCTGCATTTTGTAATTATGACTATAAATTTACAAGTAAAAATAGTTTTTTTTTTGTAAAATACAATTGTTAGTATTTTTCATGGGACATCTCTCTATTTCTTGATTACCTCAATTGATCCCATAATCACCATAATA
>CAPZCD010000073.1 GCA_948744995.1 uncultured Rickettsiales bacterium
TCAAGGGCTTTTAAAGAATTTAAGAAAATTTAAAAAGCGAGGTTGGGGTTATTTATAATTAAATATATATATATTAATTGGAGAAATTTAAAAGTAAGCTGTTTTATTTGCAATGCCTGAGGGATTACCTACTAATGGTCTATAAATTATATAAAAAATAATGAAATATAAGGACAAAATAGTGTAAGAAAAAAATTATAGCAAATACAAATTGTTGCTAAAAATCTAGCAATTATCCAACTATAATCAACCATTGGTAAACAAACCATCTCTAAAAGACCAGAAAAAGTTTGACTTATTCCAAAAAATATAATATAATTAGGTCAATTAATAGGAGAATACTAAAATGGCGCAAAATACTTATAAACCAACGGACAAGTTAATGGAGTATCTTGATGGTGCCATAGATTTAACTAATGATTTAACCAAAAAATTTAAAAAAATTAATCACCCTCAGATAGCTAAATTAGTTTCTGAAAAAATCAAAAAAAATTTAGAAAAAATCCAAGGAATAAATTCAGACAATGGTAGAAGTGTGAATTAGTAATGCTTATTAAGTATGATTACACCTCTTCCACCTAGCCCTATACGATTTTCCCCTAGTTTTTTCAATCTTCATCTTCCCAATTTTAGCTTTAGCATAAAAATAATCTTTATATTTATGAATAGTAACTAGTTTTCCTTCCTTATAAAAATCAATCGTGCCATCATCTTTAATAACTATTCTGGAACAATGTTTATCATCATCAGCAGTACAAGTATCAAGATAAGACTCATTTAAATCAAAAAGTTTATCACTACCAAGCTTATTTGCGATGTTTTGGCTCCTATGATTATTATTGTAGACATATACATTATTTCTCTCATCAACAAAAAACAACATTTTATTACCATTATCTATGATAATATCTATATTTTTCTGAGATAAAATCATTAATATACCAATTAGATAAGCTATTGCACCAAATTTCCTCCAATTGCCAGACCAAAGCGACAACCATAATATTCCAAATATCATTATTACAATAACAACTATATTTGGAGATTGTATAAATATTATACCAAACTTCGTTTTATTGAATAATTTTGCCAAATATATTATACAATCTACAAGATATGAAGTTGGTAATAGTATTATCTTTTCTAGCCTGAAAGGTATAAGTAATAATGACAGCAAGCCTAGTGGAACAATTACAAATGCCATTAGCGGATTTACAATAATATTAGTCAATATACTACAAAAATTTAGTACGTTAAAACTATAAACTTCTATTGGCAAAATAGCCAGTTCAACTATGATACTAGTCATTAAAATCATTTTTAAAAATCTGATAAAATCATTATTTTCTGTAGGGGTAAATTCTTCATATTTATGAATATAACGATAGTCTATAAATGCAACTATAGCTATAGATGATAAAAATGACATATAAAAACCCGCTCTATAGACCATATCAGGTTTTGTAAAAACCATAACGAACATTGTAAACATTATCGATCTTAATGGATTAGTAAATCTATCCAACAGGACTCCAACCAAAGCTATAATATTCATTAAATATGCTCTAGTAGAGGAAATGTTAAAACCACCTAACAGTAGATAAAAACTATTAACAAAAATTGATATTATGGCAGAAACTTTGTAAACATTATACTTTAAAAAAGCATTATCATATAATGCGAATACTCTTTTTACAAGAAAAGTTACCATAGATGTTAGAACTAATAATTGTAAACTAACAATAGATATTATGCGGGATAAACCTGATTTATTCATAATTTCTAGCATATCTTTATTGGCTAAATTTCTCTGCCCGCTTACCATTACCAATAATAAATTCATCGCTAAACTATCTTTTCTAACAGCTAAAATTCTCATCGCAATTTTTTCTCTGAAATTCGTCAAAGCTTGTCTTATGGTTAATTTATGCTCTTCTTCTAAATATTTTACAATTTCTCCATTGTAACCAAGCCCACCTATCTTTTTAAAGTAAAAATACATTTGCAAATCAAAGCTGGAACCGAAACTTTTATTTTGAATTGGAAGCAGATTAGCTTCTATTTCCGCCCTACCGTATCTAATATCATAATTATCAGACATTTTTACTCTCAAAAATTTTGGATTTTTAAAATCTGCATCTTTTGAAAACCTAGAATCCTTGTTTATTGGCTCTATAGATTCCACTTCAACGGTTACATATCTAGTCAATTCGTTATCATCCTGGAATTTTAACATTTTATCACTTATATTTCCTATTATTCTAACTTTGCCAAGGTTATAGCTGATTTCGGGATATTTATAATTATTTATATGTCTGTAACTTCTAACAACCCCTAGTAACATAAATATAAGTATTAATGAGAAAAATTTTAATAAATATCTATTTGCAGAAAAAAATATTAAGAAAGCTACAACACTAATAGATAAATAGATATAAGATTTTATACAAAAACTAAATGCTATGAAACATCCAATTATAAAAAATACTGGTAGCCACAATAGATGGTGGTCACGATCATCAAAAAAATAGTCTAAAATCATTAAAATTTAATTCTATAAGAGATTTTTATTCCCCAAGAACTCAAATTAAACTTATCTTTAGTAGTTTTATTAATTTTGTAAATTTCACGTTCAAATTTTCTTGCAATATCCAGTGTTATTCCATTCTTGAACATGTAACCTATACTAGCTCCAAATAGTTGGCTGAAAGCCGTATCAAAATTTTCCTCAAAATCCATCTTTAGACTATAATTTATCCCAAAATTCCAGCCACTATAGAAAAACGGTAAGTTAGCGGTTAAAAAACAGACATGTCTTCCCGCATCACCATTGTAGTTATTAACATATACAGCCTCAGCTGACGCTGCGTAACCCAAATTAAATTGACCTTCCTCAGAAATATATTCAATACCTGCAAGAAAACTTGATTCTGTTTTTTTAAAGTTTTCGTTTTTCACTCCTAAACTTTTATAGGCAAAATTCATTCTGCTATTTTCATTAATTAAAAAATCACCAGATAGAGAAAAATTTAAGAAATCATTTGCGCTACCAACCCCGTATTCACTTTTATAAGAATTTCTGGAACCGAGAAGACTACCACTTAGGAAGGTTTTGTCTCGATTAAACAAATCCAGTCTTAAATTTAACATAGGTAACTGCATTGCAACGAAAATACCTATAACTTCGGTTAATTTATACTGATCCACTATATTTTGGCCAAAAATTCCATAATATCTGTCATTTTTATGTGCAAAACCAAAAACTGGATTGAATTTTCCAACACCAGCTAAAAAATATTCTTCCTTATACTCAAAATATATTTCCTTAAAAATAAAACCGTGACCCTTTAAAAAATATAAATCTCTAGTTAGTATCTTTTCATTTCCATAGCTATCACTATATATATATTCCAAGTTATTAACTCGCTCAGTTGCTGGTCTAAATAGTATCCTAGTATTTAGCAGAAAGTTATTGGTAAAGTGCACGCCAAGTTCGGTATCAATATTAGTGAATAAGAGTGATTTTCTATCTCCAGCCATGCCATCATTGTCATCTAGTAATCTGTCATATTTTTCTTCGACAAGAATTGAACCGCTTAGGTAGGGAAAATAGTATGTATCTTTCTTTAATACTTCAGAAAATGCTTTGTTAAAAATAAAAAATTGTGTAAAAAATATTAATAAATATCTGTAAACTTTCATAATTTTAATAGGGTAATTGGAAGTGATTTTAAACTATTTTGTAAATTAAGTCAATTATTTGGTTGGTTGATGGGACTGACTACCGCTTTCTATTTATTTTTATAAATACTCATTATGAATCACATTTATACTGTAACCTTAATCCTGACATCGTTTAGTGTATAAAATATATTAAAATTATATTAATAAATAACTCTTCAATATCAATTTTTGGAATAAAAATTTTCAGGATTAAAAAAATATAATAACTTTTACTAAAGTTTACTAATATTG
>CAPZCD010000074.1 GCA_948744995.1 uncultured Rickettsiales bacterium
TTAGAAACTGACAAATTCTATGCAGGATATCAAATCAAATATTTTCCACAAAACTTTTCAGTTCTTCTTCTGCTGTACTTACTTTTTATTTTAATAATATCTCGTAAATATCTTACATGTTTACAGGGTTTGCCCACTAGTAGTTGATTATAATAAATAATTACTAGATTTTAGTAATCCATATTTACTAAAATTTTTTACTTTTACACTATTTCACCACCTGTATTCCATGTTTTTTATAATAATTTATCAATCATTGGTAAGCGAGCCTTATTTACATCGGAATTATTTATTATTAGTGATAACTTCCAACTACAAATTAATAATTTTCTTAAAAGTTATATCATTATACTTTAAATACACCTTATTCTGATCTCTAACATCAATTTCTTTCAGATTTGACAAAATCTCAGGAATGCTAATTATATTATCAAGGATATTCCATGCTCCAGATATAGATATATTACTATTTTCCTCAGGCATTTTAGCAATGATATTATCTGAAAACACAATATCCCATCTACGATTCCCAACTCTAACTACAGAAATTACATTTTTTGCAATTTTATGATGAATTGATAGCATGTTGAATAAATTATTAATTTCATAATTTTTTATATCAAAGCCTATTATTTTCAGTAGATATCCAAATGTAATTATTTCATCTTGACCTATGTCTATAAAATTACCAAATTCATCAATAAGATTATAATTTATACCGTCGTTAGTTATTAGAGCAAATGGGCTATACTCTATAACATCAATAACTATTTTGTTTGGTAACTTTATTAATATCTTTACATCTTTAATCCAAATATTATCTCTGATGGAGTTTTCTAAATCTTTTGCGCTCTTATACCTGTTAGAACAATATCCATTTATATGATTTTGTATATCCTTATAATCTGAATATTTCACGCCATTTATAACTATATTTTTGCAGGAATTTTTTTTAACTATCTCATATAGTCTCATTAGCCTATTATCTGCTTTCTTCAAAAATTCAGCAAATTCATTCTGTTTTTTTAAAAAAGAATAAAGACAGTAAAACAATAAAATTACCACAAGAAATCTGAATAGCTTCCTAGCAAAGAGCTTTGCGTTGTGTAATAATATTATACCTTTAACTTTGCTATACATCCAATATTGATTGGCTATATTTATTTATTATTTAACTGAGCTAGAAGGCTATTGAATTCTGGTATTTCTTTTTCGGCTTTATCATTAGCTATATTTACAGCATATACACACAAATCTTCAAAAGAAACGTTATTTCTATCTGCTAACTCTTTTATTTTTTGTATAGAATCCATTACATCTTGTGGAACATGTCCTCCTTTTACTTCCGTCAACCATTTTGATTGGAAATCTATTGGGTGTTTACCTTCTACAGGATTTCCGATAAAAAAATCGAATGGTGCCACATTTCCACTATCATATTGGCAAGGTACAGAAAATTTTTTTACCATATAATAACTTTCTACTCTGAAGAAATTGTATTTAAAATTAGATAAAATGCAAGTTTGTTTATGTTTGGGTTTTTGAGTTTATTTAGCAATGGTTGATTGTAATTAAGTAATTTCTGGGTTTTTTCATTAACAATTCATATTTGCTATAATTTTTTTATCCTTACACTATTTTGCCTTTATATTCTTGTTTTTTAGATAATTTATCAACCGCTGGTAAGTGATTCTCAATATTTTAGGCAAAAACCCAATTGCCTTTTTCAGATTTAATAATAACATCTTATCTATAGACAGGCACATTATAATATATAAAATGGACGAAAAGAAACTGGAAAAGTTAGCAAAATTGGCGAGAATAGAAGTAAAAGAAGAGGACAAGGCCAGACTACTGGAATTATTGAATGATGATATAAATACCGTTAAGGCTGTATATGACATAAATACGGATGGGTTGGAGCCGTTAACAAACCCATATGATATGGTCTTAGAAACTCACGAAGATATTGTAACAGATGGTAATAAAGGTGACATTATTATAAGTTGTGCTCCGGAGAGTATGTATAATTATTTTATAGTTCCGAAAGTTTTAGATAATTAGGTAATTGTTATGTCGGATATGGAAAAATTAACCTTATTAAAAGCAAAAAAGTCTTTAGAAAAAAAAGAATTTACCAGTGTGGAACTGGTGGAAACTTGCATTAAAAACGTAGAGAATAATAAAAAATTGAATGCGTTTGTATACAAAAATTTCGATAAAGCTCTAGAAAAAGCTAAAGAATGTGATAAAAATATACAAAGTGGAAAAGCTAAAAAACTTGAGGGACTTCCAATTGGTATAAAAGATGTTTTTTGTACGAAGGGTATTAATTCTACAGCGTGTTCCGAAATGCTAAAAGATTTTGTGCCACCGTATGAATCAACCGTAACTCAAAAATTGGCCGATGAAAATTATATTTTGTTAGGTAAGACGAATATGGATGAGTTTGCTTGTGGATCTACTACAACTACCAGTTGCTTTGGCCCATCAGTAAATCCATATAAAAAGAAAGGAGACAACAGAGATTTAATACCAGGCGGAAGTTCCGGCGGCTCTGCAGCAGCAGTAGCAGGTAATCTATGTTTAGCAGCTATCGGTACCGATACTGGTGGTTCCATAAGACAGCCAGCAGCATTGTGTAATTTAGTCGGTATAAAACCAACTTATGGTAGAGTTTCCAGATATGGAATTATCGCCTACGGTAGTTCTTTTGACCAAGCAGGAGTACTAACAAAGGACACAAAAGATGCTGCGTATTTGATGGATATTATCTGTGGATATGATGATAAAGATTCAACCAGTATTAGAAAAGAAGAAACTCATTTTTATGAAAATATAAAACCAAATATAAAAACAAAAAAGGTTGGTATTATAAAAGAATTTATGAATTTAAATGGAAAAGTGTCTAATGATATTTATGAAAAATTTAATAGTACATTAGACCTATTTAGATCAGAAGGCTGTGAAATAGTTGAATTATCAATCAAAACTATAGATTTTGTTCCCGAATTATATACCATATTATCCTATACGGAATTGGCTTCAAATTTAGCCAGATATGATGGTGTCAGATACGGTCATAGAACCAAAGAAAAGGTTAAAAGTCTTGATGAATTGTATCTAAAATCACGATCGGAAGGATTTTGTGATAATGTAAAAAAAAGGATTATTTTAGGCTACTTTTTCTCAACTTCAGAAAATTATGAGAAGTATTTCCTTAAAGCACAAAAGGTTAGAAGAAAACTTGTGAATGAGTTTATTGAAGCTCTGGCAAAAGTTGACTTTATAGTAACTCCTTCAACTCCGCAAACAGCTTTTCCCATAGATTTGACTGCAGATGAAAAAAAGCGAAATATGGAGTCGAATTATTTGAATGATTTGTTTGTTTGTCCGGTAAATATGGCTGGTTTGCCTGGTATGAGTGTTCCGATTGGCTTTGATGGTGATGGTTTGCCTATTGGTATACATATTATAGGTAATTATTTTGATGAGCAAACGTTGTTTGATGTAGGTTTGTTTGTGGAGGAGAGTAGGTAGGCTGTTAATGTTTATATATTATAAATTAATTACGATACTGCTTTTTCTCACTTAAGAATATACTGAGAAATATGAACAGGTGCCCTTTTCAGAGTAAAATATTAATAACTTTTATTAAAGTTTAATAATATATTTGTTATTAAACAAGTATGACTTTTATATTTAAAAATATATTTTCTTTATTTTTTAATATATTTTAAATTTAGAAAGCGAAGTTAGGGTTAAATATTTATTTATAATGGTAAGTTTATTCTGAGAATACTCAATACGATTGCATCGGGTGTATTTATTTTAGTTTTAGACTTTATATCTTTACAAATTTGATATTTTTTTGTATTTGATAT
>CAPZCD010000075.1:0-1703 GCA_948744995.1 uncultured Rickettsiales bacterium
AAGGGCTTTTAAAGAATTTAAGAAAATTTAAAAAGCGAGGTTGGGGTTATAATAACTAATTATTTAACTAATATTTCAAATAATAACTATATTTGTTATCAATGACAATTTTCATATACCATAGATTATTTTTCTCCTATATTACTTTATCTATATATTGTACCATTTTTGTATAAATAGTGAATTATTAGTTATCAATCCTAGACAAAATCCCTAACATCTATTGAAAATTATATGTTAACAACTATAATCAAACCACTAGTTTAAATTAAAATAATGTCAGGCTTATTAATGAAAAAAGCCACAGCTTTGTGGCTAATAGACAATACTTCCCTAACTTTCGAGCAGATTGCAGATTTTTGTGATATACACGTCCTAGAAATACAAGGTATGGCAGATGGAGATGTTTCAAGTAGTATAACACCTCTAAATCCAATAGACAGTAATCAGTTAACAAGAGAAATGATAGCTACTTGCGAGAAGGATAGTAATAAGAAACTTGAACTTAAAGAAAATGTAGCCGATACAATTATTGTCGCAAAAAAGGGTAGAAAAGGTAACACCTACGTACCAATTGCAAGGAGAGGTGATAAACCCGATGGAATTGCATTTTTGTTGAAGTACTACCCAGAAATAACTAACGAACAGATTAGAAGACTTATAAACACGACTACTCCTATGATTGAATCAATCAGGAATAAAACTCGTTGGAACATAAAAGAAATAAAACCAAGAGATCCAGTTATGCTTGGTTTATGTAGTCAATCACAATTCAATTCTGTTGTAGATGAAGTTAAAAAGAATAAACAATAGTTTTTTGTTTTTTATTATAATTTATTAATTTATTAAATGTGAGAGTATAATTATGACTGAAATAGTTAAATTAGATGGCAACATAAGGACGAGTTTTGGCAGTTCCTCAACTAAAAAACTTAGAAAAAATGATAGGCTACCAGCTGTTATTTATGGTGAGAATGGAGCCGATAATATATTTATTGATATAGATATAAAGGCATTTGAAAAAGAATATTTTAAGGGTGGAGTTGAGACTAAAATATTTGAAATAAAAACTGATAAGGGGACTTATGTTTTAATTTGCTACCAAATCGATCTAGACCCAGTTTCCGATAGACCAAGACATCTGGATTTTATTTCCATAAAGAATAAGAAACAGGTTAAGGTGCTAGTTCCACTTAAATTTATAAATTCGGAAAAATCACCTGGATTAAAGCGTGGTGGTTACTTGAATGTTATGTGTAGAAAGTTGCAGGTTGTATGTGATCCAAAAAATATACCTTCTTCTATAGAAGTAGATTGCGCTTCCTTAAGATTAAAACAATCGGTTAGAATATCGGATCTAAAATTACCGAACGGCGTTAAACCAGCTTCTAAAAAGGATGCTATGTTGGTAAGAGTAATTGGTAGAGGTAAAGATGATGCAGATGCTCCAACAATAAGTGGTGAAGTAATGGGAGCTCCAACAACTCAACAAAATACAAGTGATAATTCAGCTCAACCAGCAAAGAAATAGTGTTAGATTAAAATTGTAGATATTATATTTGTGTTAGCTACCTGAGATTTGGGTAGCTATTTTTGATGGTTAGTATTACTTAATTATGCAACTAAAATTATTTATAACTGATTTTGATGGAGTTATCTATAACTTTGATAAAGACAATATTCAGGATGGATTGTATTGTGGT
>CAPZCD010000075.1:1711-3868 GCA_948744995.1 uncultured Rickettsiales bacterium
TCAATATTAAATTATCATCATTTAAAGAAAAAATTCGTTTTTCTTCATCTTCGTCTATTAAATCTGTATGTTCAGGAATTACTACAAAATTATCCTTTTCAAACTCACGTACCAAAGAAGTTTTTCCTGTACAAACCCCACCATCAAGGAAAATAATCATGCCTAAAATAGTAAACATATACATTGAATATAAAGTATGTAATAATAACCTATATTAGACATAGTTAATATTATTTATTTAATATGCAATTAAAATTATTGATAAGTGATTTCGATGGAGTTATCTATAACTTTGATAAAGACAATATTCAGGATGGATTGTATTGTGGTATAAAAGATAAAGATCCAATTCTACATAATAATATTAAAGATTTTTTATTTGGACAAAATAGGCATATATTTTACGCTTGGATGAGAGGTTGGGTAAATCATAATGATTTACATTATCTTATGGCAAGAAAATTTAATACAACGATTGAATTTTTAGATAAAGAATTATTCAGCAGTATAGAACAATTTAGTTTAAATTGGGAATTACTTAATTCTATTAAATCCTACAGAGATAAAGGAATACAAACATATATGTTGACCGATAATCTTACACCATTTACAGAAATATTAGTTCCATATTTTAAATTGAGTGATTTTTTCGATAAAATATATTCTTCATCTGATTATCATATATTAAAATCAGACAATAATGGAGAATGGATAGAAAATATTATTAGAGAAAATAATTTTTTACCACAAGAAACTTTATTTATTGATGATGGAGAAGAAAATATAAAAAATGCCAAAGATAAAGGTATAAATACGTATTTATATAATTTTGATACAAGATTTTATTTTGATGAATGGATTTACAGAAATAGTTTCGTTTAAACTATTATAGTAGATATTTAATTAACCATCTCTCTAATACTCTGATGCAACATATTTTCATTAGTTATATTGGTATTTAGAGAAAATGTAGCATCCGTACATATCGTATACTTAATATTATATTCTTCAAACTTTTTAAAGATTGTCAAAAAATCCTCTTTTTTAGGAACAGCTCTAGTCATAAGATTACTAGAAATACATATCTCAAAAAGAATATTCATCCTTGAAGCAAGTTTCATTAATTTTGGATAACGATGTATTTGAATACCATGCCCTATCCTCTTCGGCTTATATTTTTCTATAACTGTAGCCAATGTATCTTCAACGCCCTCATAATATGTCTCACCGCAATGGATTGTAGTCATTAGACCTATAGCGTTAGCAATTTTGTAATATTCCTCAAATTCTGGTTTTAGATGGATTTTTGTTTCTGGTCCCGCAACATCAATACCTATCACACCTCTCTTATAATATTGTATAGCCTTTTTAAATATACCTTCATTCTGCTCTTCTGTACAGTCTCTACCCATACAAAAAATCATTGAACCGTCTATACCAAATGTAGAATTAGCTCTCTCATAACCACCTCTCGCAGCAACTATTAGTTTATCAAGGTCTATCTTAAAATTTTGGCTCCTTTTGTAGGGATTCCACCTAAGTTCTAAATAGGAGCAACCATTCAAAAATGCATTTTTATAGGAATCATAAAATGAAAGTTCAACAGCTCTGGGTGAACTTTGGGTTTCATCTATAATGTGGTTCACATGCAAATAATCTTCTAAACTTTTAACTTTATTAGGATCCATAGTTATTGCGTTGACAAATTCTCTATAGTTTCTGGTCTTCATCTTTATTCCAGTTTCATTGACCATTTCGAATAAGACAACTGGTGATGTCGCTCCTGATAAGTGTAAATGTAAATCCTTCATTAATTTGAATAATATAAATTAATCCGCTGAATAATAGAATACAAAATTGTGAATTTTTGTCAATAAATATGGAACATAAATTTGTATTTTCTTAGTTTTATAAACAATAAATATTGTGCTCTATTAGCTTACTTTTAAATTCTTTTATATTATAATCGTCAATATATTTACATATTATTATTTATAGCAACATTGTTAACATTTTAATCATAATTTTATGGGTAATTGTATATTTGTTTTATATATATAAGATTTTGGAAGTGAACTAATAGAGTGCGATACATCGTAAATTGGGACATCTCTCTATTTCTTGACTTTTAAACTCTTCACTCTAAACCAATCTTTA
>CAPZCD010000076.1 GCA_948744995.1 uncultured Rickettsiales bacterium
CCAACTTCACTTTTTAACTTATAAAATCCTTGAAAAATAAAGATAGGAATAAATTATATCTGAACATAAATTTAACGTTTAGACTAAACTAAATAGTCCGTATATTTGTATCAGGGTCGCTTACTAACCTATTCTTTATTTTTCAATCTTTTCTGATCATTTTTATACTTGTCTAAAACGAGTTTTAAATATTTTCCAGTTAAACTATTGGCATTGGCAGAAACCTCTTCCGGAGTGCCTTCTGCTACAATATATCCACCATTATTTCCACCTTTTGGTCCTATATCTATTATCCAATCTGACGTTTTTATAACATCTAAATTATGTTCTATAACCATAACGGTGTTTCCCTGTTCAACCAGTTTATGTAGGACAGACAATAACTTTTTTATATCATCCGAATGCAAGCCCGTTGTTGGTTCATCTAAAATATATATAGTATTACCGGTATCTTTTTTACTAAGTTCTTTTGCCAATTTTATTCTTTGAGCTTCACCACCAGACAGTGTTGTAGCCGATTGACCTATTTTTATATAACCAAGCCCAACATCTTTTAAGGCCTTAAATTTATCGTAAATTAGCTGCTCCTTAGCAAAAAATTTACAAGCCTCCTCCACAGTCATATCTAGTACATCAGCTATATTTTTACCATTATATTCTATATCCAAAATATCTCGATTATATCTCTTACCGTTACAAACAGGACATTTTACAAAAACATCCGGTAAAAAGTGCATTTCTATCTTTATGGAACCATCACCTTGACAATGTTCACATCTACCACCTTTAACATTAAAAGAAAAATGGTTTATCGAAAAACCCTTATCCTGTGCTTCCGGTAAAGAGGCAAAAAGGTCTCTTATATAGGTAAAAATTCCAACATAGGTGCAGGGGTTAGATCTAGGAGTTCTACCTATAGGTGATTGATCTATTTGTATGATTTTGTCTATATTATTTATGCCGTCTATCTTATCGTAAGGAGCCGGTATAACTTTTGCATTCATTAATAGTCTGGATAAGGCTCTATAGAGCGTCTGCAATACAAGTGTGGATTTACCACCGCCAGAAACTCCGGTTATACTGCAAAAAACTCCCAGAGGGAAATCAACGGTGACATTTTTCAGATTGTTGCCTCTAGCGTTGTGTAATGTTATCTTACGTTTAGGGTTAAATGTTCTTCTTCTTGGTGGGACTGGAATTGATTTTCTACCACTAAGATAAGCACCAGTTATACTATTCGGATCTTTGATAACTTCTTCTGGAGTTCCTTGAGATATTATTTCACCACCATGAATTCCGGCACCTGGGCCTATATCAATTAGCCAATCGGCTGCCATCATGGTTTCTTCGTCATGTTCTACAACTATAACCGTATTACCTAAATCTCTCAGCATCTTCATAGTCTTTATCAACTTTTGGTTATCTGACTGGTGTAGACCTATGGAAGGCTCATCGAGAACGTATATAACACCTGATAACCCTGTTGCTATCTGCGTCGCAAGCCTTATTCTTTGACTTTCACCGCCGGAAAGTGTACTGGATTGCCTGGTTAATGTCAGATAATCTATTCCAACATCCATCAAAAAACTCAGCCTATTTTCTATTTCTGACATTATTTTATCAGCTATTATCTTTTCATTTTCACCCAAAGTTTCATTTAGCTGTTTGAAAAAATTATAGATCTCGCTGATGGACATATCACAAACTTCCCCTATATTTTTTCCACAGACTTTAACACAAAGAGCCTCCTCATTTAGCCTATAACCATGGCAGCAGCTACAGGTTTTTAAACTTTGATATTTACCCAATTCATCCCGTAGCATCTCATCTTTAGCTTGTATATATCGCTCTTTTAGAATATTCATTACACCTATAAATTTAGTAGAATATTTAGATGTCATGGTATTTTCTTCAACTTCAATTTCTAATTCCTCATCGGAACCATATAATATAATATTCTTAACTTCATCTGAGTATTTTTCAAATGGTGTAGTCAGATTAAATCCATGTTTTTTACCCAGCTGTTCTAAGGTTTTAATGTATATTCTTGCGGTAGCATCACTTTTAAATGGATCTAAAGCTCCTTGTATTATCGATAGACTTGGATCTATTACAACCAGTTTTTCATCAAAATTTAATTCTGTTCCCAAACCGTCACACTTTTTACAAGCTCCAAAAGGATTATTAAAGGAAAACATTTTAGGTTCTATGCTTTCTATAGTTATTCCGGTTTCAGGACAGCTATACTTATTAGAAAACCTTATGAAATCGCCTTTTTTGTACTCTCTGGATTTTATCTTAAAACTTTCAACATCGCTTGGTAGTTCATCTATTTGGACGAATATTATACCATTACTAAACTCTATACCGTGTGAAATCGCTGCCATAACTCTTTTCTCTATTCCAGCATCTATGGTGAAATAGTCTAGGATAATGTCAATATCGTGCTTTATAGCTTTATCTAAGCGGGGTAGAGTATTGGTTATGTCAATGGTTTCCATATCAACCCTTAATCGAGTAAAACCACTTTTTCTAACCTTTATGAGTTCTTTTCGATGTTCTCCTCTCGATTGTTTTATATATGGTGCAAGTATAGTTATCTTTGTTTTTGTAGGTATAGCCATAACATCATTCGCCATGCTCTCTATACTCTGACTCTCTAGCGGCTTACCTGTAGCCGGTGAATAGGGAACGCCTATTCTTGAGAATAGTAATCTTAGATAATCATATATTTCCGTGACTGTACCAACTGTTGATCTTGGATTTTTACCTACAACTTTTTGATCTATGGCTATTGCTGGAGATAGTCCAGTTATATAATCGGCATCTGGTTTTGTTTGAACGTTTAGAAATTGTCTGGCGTAGGTTGAAAGACTTTCTATATATCTTCTCTGTCCTTCGGCGTATATGGTGTCGAATGCTAGTGATGATTTTCCGGATCCGCTAAGTCCGGTTATTACGATTAGTTTGTTTTTGGGTATGTCTATGTTTATGTTTTTTAGGTTGTTTTGTCTTGCTCCGACTATTTGTATAAAATTGTCTACTCTACTCATTTAGAAAAAAATTATGTCTATAGGTATTATATAAACAAATGGATGCTAATTGCAATATGGTGTTTGGATTAGGTTGGAACTGTTTTTTATTGTTTTTAATTAAATATGTTTTGAGAATAGTGGGTTTTGTTGAATTAGAGATTGAAGTTTTGTGTTAAGGGTAAAAAATAATTATACAAATCCTATTATCGATTTATACAAATTAAATTTTCCATAGACGATTCAGTATACGATTATTAATACCTAATTTATTGTATTATTAATTAAAAAGTATTTTTATGCTAGCAGTAGCAGAAAACATATTCAAGGAAGTAAGAAACATCCTAAACTGAGACTTTGAAATTCTTATTAGAAGAGAATAGTTTCAAAATGCCTACAGAGTGAACGATGACATTTGGAAGACCAGAGACTTCAACGATACTAAAGCTAAAAAGGGTGATGGATCATTAGTCATCCACATGCGGGATAAGTACGTAAAAGATTTCGCTATGGGAGAAGTAGCAGGAGACCTTATAAGTATCTACGTCCATTGTTTCTGCAATGGCGATCAAAAAAGAGCACTAAAAGAATTAATAGAAAATTGTTATATCAAAGCTTAATACTAATAATGATTGTTATACATTCTATGCTATTAAACATATTACCATCTTTCTCCTAAAACCTAACCCCGTCATTTACTAATTTTTTTAACTAAATTAGTATATTAACCCCAACCTCGCTTTTCATCCCAACTTCATCCTTATTTTTAGCTGAT
>CAPZCD010000077.1 GCA_948744995.1 uncultured Rickettsiales bacterium
ATTATGGTGATTATGGGATCAATTGAGGTAATCAAGAAATAGAGAGATGTCCCCTCAGATACTATAATAGCTACAAAATTAAGCGAATAATTAACAACTTCTCCACTTAAACAACAGCAAACTAGTTTTTGTGAGCGTTATTTGATTTTCAATGCTAATAAGTTTTGGATTTAGTTTTTATAATATTATTGATTTAGGTGTATAAATACTTATTTTTGGACGATTAAATCAATACCAAAGTATTTGGAAAAAAGTACTGATAACTAATAATTTATCATAACTTAAATAATAACTATATTTTTCAATGATGATTTGTATGCGTTACAAATTTCCTTCCTATATTTATTTTATCTATATACTACGTTATTTTTGTGTAATTTATAAATTAAAAGTTATCAACATAAAAAAACATTAATCAAATCATTGACAATAATTATCATAGTTTCATAATTTATTTATTATCATTTTATCATTAATATGAAGCCAAATATTGAAACAACTAGGCAATTACAGAAAAATATAAAAAATTATTCTTCAAAACATAGTTTAGCCATAAAGGAACCGATAGTTAACGCCATAAAAGATAAGATAAAAGAAATTGAAGCAATTTGTGAATTAACGAAAAATTTCAAAAATTTTCACAAAAATTCATTACCGCTATGCGCAGCAGAGAATGTTGTTTCTGATTTTGTGAAAATACCACTAATGGCAGATTTCCAAGAACGTTACATTATGGGTAGCACCTACAGCTACAAGATGAACGATACTAATTTTATTGGTAGTGAGTATCTTCTTCCCTATTACAAAATGATAGATGAGCTGGGTAAGGAATTGTTCCATGCAAAATATACTGATGCGAGAACCTTGACCGGCATGAATGCTGTAAATGTAATAGCGAGTTCGCTCTGCAGGATAGGTGATAATGTCATGATATTGGGTGAAAATTGTGGTGGTCATGCATCTATGAAACCAACCTTTGAGAGATTAGGAGCAAATGTTTTTGAAGCACCATATGATCTGGAAAAGCATGACTTTGATTACGATTTACTAAATCGTAAAATAAGAGAAAATAATATTAAATTCCTTAATATTGCTCCAAGTGATATTCTATTTCAGCATGATTTTAGTAAAATTGACAGTACGGATTGCGTGATACTATTTGATTATTCCCAAACGTTAGGTCTTATTGCTGCTGGTCTTCTAGAAAATCCACTAGATAGGGTGAAGAATTGTGTTTTATTTGGTGGAACCCATAAAACAATGCCTGGTCCAGCACATGGTATAATTATGACAAATAGTGATGAATTATATAAAGCTATAGATGATGGGATAAATCCTAAATATTTGCGTAACATTCAAATGCATCAGGTTATAAGTGTGTTATTTACTTTGATAGAAATGAAGTATTTTGGTAGAGAGTATCAAGAAAATACAATACGTATTGGAAATCTCTTGGCTAAAGAACTGGAAAAATTAGGTTTTGGGGTAACTAGCAAAAATGGTATTTATACCCAAACCCATCAGATTTTTTTGGAAATGTCAGAAAAAGATATGGAAATGGTTTTTGCTAATGCTACTCGTGAAGGTATTACCCTGAATGCCAGAAAAAAAGCTATATTTCGTGGAGGTTTTGGTATTCGTTTAGGAGTTCAGGAGATTTCGAGGTATAATTGGGATGATAAATCTATTGTGAAGATAGCAAGGATATTGAAACTTATAGCTGAAGAGGGTTATGATCGTCAGGAGGTGAAAGACCTTATTTTATCTCTGCCGGAAAAGAGGATAAATTTTACTTTTGAGGAGGAGAATTATGAAAATTTGTGGTAATATTATATTATTTTACTATAGGTTAAAAGTTGGTTAAATTGGACTTAATATTTTGATAGTAGAGATGTACCTTATAGCATGTTTTCTATTGAAAATGTTGAAAATTAATTTAATTACGATTTAAGGTTTTTTGCATAAAAATACAATAAGGTGTACTCTTAAAATTACCCTAATCTTGTTTTTCTCTTAAGAATGTAGTGAAAATATGGATAAAATATTTCTCTTAAGATAAGAAATATGATAACTTTTATTAAAGTTTACTAGTATTTGTTATTAAACAAGTATAATTGTTATTTTTCATAATAGTTTTTCAATATAAATTAAATTCAAAAACAAGATTAGGATTAAAATAAATCATTCAAGATCTAAAATTCTTTCACAGTCTTTATCTCCTCTACCAGAAAGATTTACAATAACAATATCATCTTTTTTCGTTTTTGGTATTAATTTTTCCAAAAAAGCTAAAGCATGTGAAGATTCTATAGCTGGTATAATACCTTCCTTTTTAGACAAAAGTTTAAATGCTGCTATTGCTTCATCATCATTTATAACTTCACATTTTATCTTTCCTTTTTCATACAAAAAGGCCAATTCAGGTCCAACCCCTGGATAATCTAGGCCGGCAGATATGCTGTATGCATCAGCTATATTACCTTTTTCATCTTTGAGAACATAACTTTTAAAGCCATGGATCATAGTTTTTTCTCCTTTGGTTATGGTAGCAGCTGTTTCTTTGGTATCTATTCCTTTTCCGGCGGCTTCTATACCTATTAATCTAACTGTTTCGTAGGGTAAAAAACTATAAAAAGTTCCAATTGCATTACTTCCGCCTCCTATGCAAGCAATTACATAATTCGGTAATTTTCCTTCTTTCTCTTGAATTTGCTCTTTTATTTCATTTCCAATTACAGATTGGAAAAATCTCACAATTTCAGGATATGGAGCAGGACCAACTGCGGAACCTATTAGATAATAAATATTGTCTATATCATTCGTATATACTTCTAAAGCTTTATCTACGGCTTCTTTTAGTGTCTTTGTACCTTCTTCTACAGCTATAACTTTTGCTCCTAAGAGTTTCATCTTATCAACGTTGGTTTTTTGTCTTTCTATATCTACAGCACCCATATAGATTTCACAGTCAATGTTAAAAAGGGCGCAAGCTGTTGCGGTTGCTAAACCATGTTGTCCTGCTCCGGTTTCTGCTACAACTTTCTTTTTATTCAATTTTTTGGCGAGAAAAATTTGACCTAATGCATTGTTAATTTTGTGGGCTCCCGTATGATTTAAATCCTCTCTTTTAAGATAAATTTTTCCTTTCTTATAATATTTAGTTAAATTTTTACAGAAATATAAAGGGGTTTTTCTTCCAACATAATTTTTTAGTAAACTATACAATTCATTAAGTAAATTATCATTATTTTTTAATTCATAAAAAACGTTTTTTACCCTAGATAAATCGTTTTTTATGATATCTGGTACAAATGACCCACCAAAGTCACCGAAAAATCCATTTTCATCTGGTGTGTTAAAATAATTGTTTTTATCAAAATAGTTTTTCATATTATTACCTATAATTATTAAATTAACCCCCCTTTTCGCTTTTTAACTCACAAAACCCTTGAAAAATAAACAACCCCTGTGCAAACATATGGGGTATTATTGGAATAAAGATAGGAAGTTAAATAAATTGAATTTAGTAAGAAATTAACTTCCTAAAATGATATTAATATTTGAAGATTTAATGTGATCAATATCTTTGTTGAAATAGATGGCTTTCATAGAAGAACTATTCCTTTAATGGACGAATATTCTAAAATATAGTAATTATATATGACGATAAAAAGAAAAAAGAATCTATATAACATAGAATAGATACTCTTTATCTGAATTTGAGATAATAACTATTCTCATATTATATCAACTAGATCAAGATAAAAAAATCTTAAAGCTTTTTAT
>CAPZCD010000078.1 GCA_948744995.1 uncultured Rickettsiales bacterium
GCTAAAAATAAGGATGAAGTTGGGATGAAAAGCGAGGTTGGGGTTAAACTATTAAGTACTGCTGCAAAGATGGAAGTATTAAAAAAACTGGATAAATCAAATAGAGAAATTAGTGAGAAAACTAGGATTATTACTGATGTGAATGAAGTAAGAGTATAAAAATGTGATGGTTATGTAATTTTATATAAAATTTATATCACTAATCGTTGTCTTCTAATTTTTATTCCTTTTGCCTCTTAACCATTGCCAATTACAAAAGCTTTATGCTATTATTACTTCATATTCATATAAAAAATTAAAACCGTGTTTACCACAAACGAAATCAGAAGCAAATACCTAAAGTTTTTTGAAGGTAAAGGGTGCAAAGTAGTAAAGCCATCAAGCCTAGTTCCCAATGATCCAACACTGCTATTCACCAACGCCGGTATGGTACAATTCAAGAATTACTACAAGGGGACGGAAAAGCCAAAATTTAAAAAAGCTACTACAGCACAAAAATGTGTTAGGGCAGGTGGCAAGCACAACGATTTAGACAATGTTGGTTACACAGCTCGACATCATACTTTTTTTGAGATGCTAGGTAATTTTTCGTTTGGTGATTACTTCAAAAAAGAGGCTATAGAATGGGCTTGGGAATTTTTAACAAAGGAACTGGAAATAGCAGAAGAAAGACTTTGTGTTACAATTTACAGTGAGGATGATGAAGCTTTTAAAATTTGGAATGAGGTTATTGGGTTACCAGAAGAAAAAATAATCAGACTACAGGAAAATTTTTGGGAGATGGGCAATACCGGCCCCTGTGGTCCTTGTAGTGAAATATTTTACGATCATGGTCCTGAAATAGAAGGTGGTATGCCCGGAACTCCTGAAGAAGATGGTGATAGATATATTGAGGTATGGAATCTTGTATTTACTCAATTTAATAGGAATGAAAAAGGAGTATTGGAGGAATTACCAAAAAAAAATATTGATACGGGTATGGGGCTTGAGAGAATTGCTGCGGTGTTACAGGGTGTTCATAATAATTATGATATAGATATTTTTAAAAGACTTATAGAAAATTCAAAAAATATATTAGGCGATGGTGATATTTTTGCACACAGAATTGTAGCCGATCACTTGAGAAGTTCTAGTTTTTTAATTGCTGACGGAGTTTTACCTTCAAATGAGGGTAGAGGATATGTTTTACGACGAATTATGAGAAGGGCAATGCTACAGATACATAAGCTTGGTTGTGAGAAAATTTCTATGTATAAATTAGTTCCATGTCTTGTAGATCTAATGGGTGAAGCCTATCCGGAATTAAAGGAAAAAGAAGAATTTATCATGGAAAACTTAAAACTCGAAGAGGAAAAATTTAGAACTACTCTTGAGAAAGGGCTGAGAAAACTGGAAGATAAGATATTAAAATTAGAAGGCAAAACTTTTAGTGGGAAAGACGCTTTTGAGTTGTATGATACCTATGGTTTTCCGTTGGATTTAACGGAACTGCTGCTGCGAGAAAAAAATATAACTGTTGATATTGACGAATTTGAAAAGGAAATGACTAAGCAAAAGGAAAGAGCTAGGAGTAATTGGGTTGGTTCTGGTGATAAAGTAGTAAATGATTTATATCTGAAACTGGAACAACAAACTGATTTTGTTGGTTATAAAAAAACATATTCTTCTGGTAAAATTACCAATATTATCAAGGATGGTGAATTTGTAGCTGAAGCTACAACTGGTGATACCATAGAAGTTATAACCGATACCAGTTGTTTCTATGGTGAAAAAGGCGGACAAGTTGGTGATTCCGGACTGATTATATTAGCTAAAGAAGATGGAACTATTCCACTACCTTTTTCTGTTATTGAAGTTAAAGATACACAAGTATCTAATGGTACTATAATCCATCAAGGTATGATTGAAATTGGTACTTTTAAAGTTGGTGATAGGGTTAATATGTCGATAAATGTTAGCAAGAGGTTAAAAACTTCTGCTAATCATTCCGCTACGCATCTGCTACATTTTGCGCTGAAACTGCTGTTGGGAGATTCTGTTAATCAAAAAGGTTCCTACGTGGATGAGAATGGTTTGAGACTTGATGTGTCATATAATAAACCAATAGAGCCTCAAGTTATAAAGAAAGTTGAAGAAGTTGTTAATACTATGATTATAAAAAATACACCTGTTAGAACTGAAGTTATGTCGCTAGAAGATGCGAAAAAATCTGGGGCTGTGGCTTTATTTGGTGAAAAATATGGAGATTTTGTTAGAGTTGTTTCTATGGGTGATTATAAAAAAACAACTTTAACTGGAGCAAAAAGTGAGATAAAGGCTAGCTATAATTTGAATGAAATAATGAAGGAGCTTGAGGATAATAAGAAGGATAGCTTGTATTCTAGGGAATTGTGCGGTGGTACTCATGTAAGAAACACTGGAGATATAGGTTTGTTTAAGATAACTAAGGAGGAGTCAATAGCTGCCGGAATTAGACGTATAGAGGCTTGTACCGGAATTGAAGCATTGAATTTTGTTAATGATAGTTTATCTGTTGTTGATGAATTGAGTGATATTTTTAAGCTGTCAAAAGGGGATATTGTAGGTAAAATAAATTCCTTAATTACTGAAAATAAGGACCTAAGGAAAATTAATTCTGATTTTAAGAAAGGTGCATTGCTTAAAACGGAATTTGACAAACAAGAGATAGATGAGGTGTCTATATTAACTAAAACTTTTAGAGATGTTGAACCACAGGATCTAAAAAGTGCTATAGTTACTTTGAAAAATACAAAATATAAAGAAAAAACTATTATTTGTGTAACATGTGTTAATGGGAATAAAAAAATAGCTATGGTGGCCGTTAGTGATGATATAACTGGTAGTTATAATGCGACAGATGTACTTAAAAAATTGGATGTTCGTGGTGGTGGGGCTGCTGGTTTTGCTATGGGTAGTTTTGATGGGACTTTAGATTTTGGTAAAATTGCTTTATGATGAATAAAGTAAAGGTGAAATCTTATAGTTTTTTCGCGATATTTAGCGTTTTTGTTCTGTTTGTCTACAATAGGACATTTATTTCTGCGTTGTTTACTAGCGAAATGTCAACACAGTCTAAATTTCTATCATTATTATTAGTATATTCTACCTTATATTTTTTACATTCATTTTTCTTCGCTAAAAAAACTTATAAGTTTTTTGTGTGGTTTTTTTGTTTTTTAAATTGTGTTGCTATGTACTTTATGGATACATACCATGCGCTTATAAGCAAAGATGCTATAATAAATTTACTTGAAACAAATAAAAATGAAGCGATTAATTTCATCAATTTAAGACTGATTGTATATTTTTTTCTTTTCTTTGTACTTGTTTTGGTCTTTTTTACCAAAATAATTTATGTGGAGTTTTCAAACTTTAGAAAAGAAGCAAAGTATAAATTTTATTCATTAATTGTATTTATATTCTCTGTTTTCGTAACTTTATCATCTAAAAATTTATTTTACGAAATTAGACAAAATAAATTTTTAGGAGATTATATTGTTCCCATTAACTATGTTAGAAATATCTACAGAGTTGTAAAAATGAAAATATATGGAAAGTCTTCGAAAGAATTTAATATAACCCCAACCTCGCTTTTCATCCCAACTTCATCCTTATTTTTAGCTGA
>CAPZCD010000079.1 GCA_948744995.1 uncultured Rickettsiales bacterium
ATAAAGATATATTAATTTAAAGAATTTAAATATCAAGAAATGGATACCAGAGCCATCATGGATACTCTTAACACAAAGAGTATACGTTTTTGTTTAAATTTTGTCATGAAAAAAGAAATTTTTGAAGATTTTATGGAATGGGTCTTTCCATTATTGGATGAACTTGAGAAATGTACCGATTGGAGTAATTATCATGAATATCTCGATATTCGTACTCCAGCATATATAGTGGAGCGATTTTTTAATGTGTGGTTAAACATATATAAAAGCGAACATGATGTTTCAATTGCTGAATACAAGCTACTTTTTCTTGAAGAAAAACCTCATTTTTTTAAACGTCTTGAACGATACCTAAGACCAAAATTCCGTAAAATATGGAAAAAGAAAAATAAGGTAGAAAACTAGTAATTTTAATGGTATTTATTTAATGGATAATATCTAGTAGTACAGGGTATTATCAATAGTGATAATAGATTTTTATAAAATACATGATTATTATATTAAATGATATCCAAGCAATTTAATTTGAATATCTAGATACCTTTTAGCTTAGCTTATATTAGAGGTTATTTATTAAAAGCATCGATGACAGCCACCTATAATTAGAGCTTATCTACAATTTTTAACTAAGAGCATTTTTATATTTACTTTTTTACCTCATACTTTATACTTTAGAAAATTATCAACCATGAAGTATATATGGATAAAGTTACTAAAGATATTGAAACCAAAAAAATTAAGTTAAACAAACTACTCAAAATTGAAAATAATAGAAAATTACTAAATAAGTGGTTAAAAACTGAATTATCCTATACCTCAAATGCTATCGAAGGTAATATTTAACCAGAAGAGAAACAGCTCTTATAATAGAAGAAAATTTAACTTCCAGTTCTAAAAATATAAATGAATATTTGGAGGCCAAAAATCACGCTAAAGCTTTTGAATATATAATTGAACTACTAAAGGAAGATAAGTTAGTTATTAATAAAGATGTAGTATTAAATATTCACAGAACAATACTGAAAGGTATTGACGATTACAATGCTGGTTTTTATAGATCGGTTATGGTTGGGATATCTGACTCAAATATAGTATTACCGAATCCATTAAAAGTGCTAAATCTTATGGATGAATTTAATAATTGGCTTCTAGATTGTGATTTTATCTCATTAAATGAAATATTTGAAGTTCATTATAGGTTGATATCTATACATCCATTTATAGATGGTAATGGCAGAACAGCAAGATTACTGATGAATCTTATTCTTATGAAAAATGGTTATAGTCCTATCATAACTAGAACTATAGACAGAAAAAGATACTTAGATAGTTTGGAACAATATCAAGTAACTGGAAATCCAAAGAGATATTATGCATTCATGCTAAAATGCTTAAGAAAATCTTTTGAAACTATAATAGATCTATTTGATGTAAATGTCACAAGTGCAAAAGAATTGCTAACAATAGGTAAATTTGCAAAGTTACATAACCTTCCAGTTTCAACTATACGATATTGGGTGCAAATCGGCAAGATAAAACCCGTATGTTATACAAACTCTGGTTATATGTTATTTAGTAAGGAACAGAAGGCCTGGATATATAAAAATTAATGAATTTTGATAGTAATTTTATACCTGATAGTTTTAACATTAGCTTATTTGAAATATCCAATTCAAATAATACGACCCACTAAATTGGTAAATAAGTCATAAAACAAAAATAAATCTACTTTCTCTTATATATTAACATAGGCGTTTCTCCCCACGCGCTCCTTACCATTCGAGATGTTAACAGCGAAAAATCAACCTTATTAGTGAATGAATGTATCAAAGATATAACGATTGAATTACTTTTTAATGTCAAAAATTTCTTTTCCATTTCAAACCTAATTTGATCATCTTTATTGGGACAACAGAATAACAATATATCACCGTCTGCAATATCAAAATCCAACATATTTCCATGCTTAAATTGTATTTCACAATCAGGTTTTGGATATATAGTTTTAGCTCTACCTTCCGCTATCTTTGAGAGGTTGTATAAGCTATCTAATATTTCTATACCAACGCATTTTCTAAAATTACCAATTAAATAGCTCCCAATTATAGCGTTACCTATACCGGATCCTATATCGTAAAATACTCTTCCAGAATTTATTAGGTCTTTTATAGGCTCAAATACAAACAGAGCATACAGCAATTCAAATGGTATTTCACCATAAATCAGATTTTCGACGTATTTTTGCTTGATTTTTTGCTGTTTTTCTTGCAGAGAAACACCATACCCATTTATACCGTCAAATATCCTATCGTAGACAGGTTTTATTTCTTCAAAAGCTATCATAGACTAAAGAAACTTTTTACCGTCAATGTTCCTATAAATTATATTAGTTGAATCCAGTAGTTTTTTTATTACTTTTTTCCTATCGTCATTCATAAAACCGCCGTTGGTATCAAATTTATCAAACACTATTTCCTTAACTTTAGCTTGCAGCAGATGTTTTAGACAGTTGTCACAGGGTGCGTTAGTAACGTAAACTCTACTGTTTTTTATAGATTTTTGGGCGAAAATTAGCGCATTCATTTCTGCATGCACAGACAACATGTCCTTGTAGGGTCTTTCAAAAGTCATATAATCTTCGTCGCATCCCGCTACAAACCCGTTGTAGCCGAATGATATTGGCTCATAATCTTCACTAACAATAACACATCCAACTTTCGTTGATGGATCTTTTGATTTTTTAGCTACTGACTCTGCTATTCCTATAAAATATCTGTCCCACTCCATGATAAATCCTTTTTTGTTGAGTAAAGAAATTATCAAAAATATTTTGTTTAAGTCAATTAAAAAGTTGTTGATAGATTAGAATAGGTTACATTCTCCCTGCTAATATGTAGTTAAATAAACAACTCCACAACGTGAGTATACGAGGTATTTAGTTTAATCTAAACATAAAATTTGTGTTTAGATATACATTTATTGACTTTATAAGTAATAAAATAAATACAAATTTATTTTTACTCTGGCCTAGAGGGTATGGGTATTATTAGTATAAGTAAAAATTTGTTTATTTCTTCTTTTTAACTTTTAACATTGGTAGTTCATCATACATAACGTTAAATAATCCGGCTAAAAACTCCTTATTATTAACTTTATCCACTAACAACATCTTTTTTGCTCCCTTATAAGGTAGTTCATACAATACTGTTGACATGTAAGAAATTACAGATTTTGTTGGCTTTACTAGTAGTCGATTATCGTAGATACCACCAATAATCTTACCGCGATAGTATATGATGAATTCTCCCATCATTGCTCGATAATTAATTTCTTCTAATCCGGATAGTTGTTTTAGGATAAACTGTAAATATTCTTTACTGGAAGTCATTGCCCTACTGTAACTTTTAATTTGTTGATTTGTTATTTACAGTTTATATGAAGAGTTCATTTTTTATTATAAAAATTATCTAAATCAAAACTTTGAAACCCTTATTTCTCAATGGTTTGTTAATGGTTATAGAGCTAATAATAACATTTATAAATAAAAATGAGTTTAATAATATTAAATTAACCCCAACCTCGCTTTTCATCCCAACTTCATCCTTATTTTTAGCT
>CAPZCD010000080.1 GCA_948744995.1 uncultured Rickettsiales bacterium
TCAGCTAAAAATAAGGATGAAGTTGGGATGAAAAGCGAGGTTGGGGTTAATTTAATAAAAACTCTAACCAAAATAATATTTCAAATTAAACTACTCACCAAGCGTAGACGTAATTAACCCCTTAAACGCATTTAAATTTATAACATCGCCACAAACCCTTTTTATAGTGCAGAAACGTATATACACATAATCTTAGGATAAACACATCCATAAGAACTCTTATACATAAGATATTAAATAATATAACATTAACGATGTTGTATAAAACTATAGAGGTTTTTCTATTATAGCTTCTTTCGTTTTTTCATTTTTAACCATCCATTTTTTTTCAAAATGACCTAAAGGTCTCTTAAACTCTCCTTTTTCAAAAATACCTTCTTCAATTTTTTCTGGTTTTCCATCTTTATTATAATAAGTAATTTTACATTCTCCATATAATTCTCCATTTTTATAATAACCTTCTTCAATTTTTTCTATTTTTTCATTTACATCGTAATAAATGATTTTGCCTTCTCCATTTACTTCTCCCATTGTAAAGTTAAGTTCCGCGATACTTTCTTTTTTCCCACCACTATAATAATGAGTAACTTTACAATTTCCATCTGGCTTTCCATTCATAAAACGACCTTCTACAAATGTAGCAATTTCTCCGTATTCTTCATCATAATATGTAGCTTTACAATTATTTCCACATAATTCTTCATATTCAAAATTACCTTCCTCAATTTTTTTAATATTTCCATTACTATAGTAATTAGTAATTTTACAGTCTATCCCACCTATCACTGGACTATCATCAAAATTACCTTCTATCTCTTTTATAAGTTTTCTATTTTCACCGTAATATACGACTTTGCAACTCTCCCCATATCCAAATGGTTTTCCATCTTTAAAATTAGCCTCTACAATTATAGGTTTTCCATTTTCATTATAACCAAAAAGTTCACTTTTCCCACTAAATTTTCCGTTATTATCAATTTTACCCTTATATTTTACATTATCTGGATATTCAATATATAACTCTTCATTCTTCCAATTGATATTTTTACTACTAAAATTTTTAATTTCTTCATTATTTTTATTAAATAATTTAGTTATACTATTAGTTTCAATACCTAGCCCATCTGATTCGGCATAACAATAACTTCCATCAGAAAATGTTATTTTTGTATTTTTATCTTTGTCCATAATTTTTTGGTTTAATTAACTGCTAAATATACTAATCACAGTAACTTTAATTACAACACCTTAAAAAACAAACAGGGATTATAAATACAACAATATATTATAATCCCCGCCTGTTTAATAACAATAATCTCTATATACTACTCCTACTTCACCAACCGATACCAACCACTCTACTCACCAAGCGTAGACGTAATCAACCCCTTAAACGCATTCAAATTTATAACATCACCACCAACCCTTTTGGTAGTGTAGAAACGTATATAAGGTTTAGAGGTAAATGGATCCCTAAGAATCCTAATTCCCACTCTATCAACTATTTGATAGTACGAAAAATCACCAAAAATTATCGACTTTGTTCCATTATCAACTGCCGGCATATAAGAACTTTGATATATAGGGCAACCCAGAAGAGTATCTGTAGCACCTGCAAGCAAGGCCGGATTCCACAGATATTGACCGCTAGTATTATCCTTTAGCGTCCTTATCTGCTTCATAGCACTTCTTGGTAATAAAAAGCTGGCATCATTTACGTATCTATCACCTAAAGAATAATATAAATCTAATATATCATTCTCATCAAAACTTAACGATTCACTAGAACTAGTTACAACCTCAATTCCATCAGATTTTCCAACATATGTTAATATTCCAACAGGTTGATTGTTCGTATCACCGGTTCCATTTATAAAGGCATTTTCTTCAGCGGCTGCAAAATCATTACCCAATCTGTTTGCCAACCACTCTTCCAGATCTATAGCTGCATCATCAAGCAATTTCTGGCTAACCTTTGGTTGTGCTATTAAATCATGAGTATTAATAGTTTTCTTTGTAAAAATATTTGTATCGGTATCATTTACAGTTCCATTCTCTCCTATCCAAGATGGCATGATTTCCGTTCCATCTAAAACCTCAAGTGACGCCGAAGAAATTATCTGTACAGAGCAGATTTTTCGCATTATACACAAATCTTCTATCCTGTCATACACCATTTTTTGAATATTAGGTGTTAGTAGATAGCCGCCATAGGAAGTTGAAGTATCTATAGTTGTGGTTAAGTCCCTTTTAACCTCTATATTAGCCAACTGCTCCTCTATACCTTTTTTTAAATAGCTATTGAAGGCGCTTTTGTACTGAATATCATCAGCAGACTTATATTCTTCAACATTGCTGTATGGTCTTGCCATAGCAACTTCTAGCTCATTTATCTTAGATTTTTGTTCTTCGATAGTGTTGTTTAGCTTCTCCAATTTGATTTCCGTCAGTGGATCAATTGCACTTTTCTTTTCCAGTTGCAAAAGCCTTTCGTTATTAACTTGTTTGAAATGCTCCCAACTATTTCCAAGTTTTTCTAATCTGTCATTTATTTCTGTAATGTTCATAGTAAAATATGGTTATTAACAAATAATATTTATGAAAAAATATTTACTCTAAAATATCCTATAGTCATTTTGTCTGGAAGTAATAAATTTGAATTGTTGGATAATTAGTAGAAATAGTTGCATTCTAGTTTTATCTACCTTGTTATAACCCCAACTTCACTTTTTATAGTCAAAATATATTTAAGAATAAGGGAATTTTGTTTTTCTCTTATGGGATAAGGAAAAAAGTGAAGTTGGGGTTATTAATTTAATAAAATATTTTTTATAGCCTATTGACACATTATAAAAATATGGTATAATATGTTTGTTATCTATTAATAATAGGAATAATTATGAAAAGTTTTAGTAAAAAACAAACCCGATGTGGTATAACAATTTTAACGTGTAGTTTTTTGATTGGTAGTACTATCATTGGAAGTGCGATAGCGGTTGTAAATGAAACAAACCCAAAGAATTTGGGAACAGGAGCTCAAGTTGAAACAGCAAGTTCCGAAAATAAACAAAAAAAATTAAAAGAAATAGTTAAAAATGAGGAGGAGCAAGAAGAAGCCAAGAAAGTTGAACCTTTAACTCTATCAACAGTAGAAGAAAAACCTATAACAAAAATATCTGAGACTAATGATTCAACTTCACAAACTCCTCACCCAACCCCAAAAGACGTTAGTGCACAGACTAGAGCTGAAATTTTGTTATTATCAAATCAAGCTAAAGTTATAGCTAATAGAATATCTATGCTTACTATGGATAGTACTATTAAGTTATCTGATGGTAATAATAATCTTATTGCTCCAAATAGAGATTTAACTTTAGGAAATAATATTGATAATGACTTTATTATTTGGTCTAAATTAGGTTATGACTATTATAATGGTTCCGACATAGATTCATTTTCTACACCAAGTGTAATAGTAGGAGGTGAATATGATTTTGGAAAAAATAAGGCTCTGGTCTCCATTTCTTGATATTCACCTAAGCAACTTTATTTCTATAATA
>CAPZCD010000081.1 GCA_948744995.1 uncultured Rickettsiales bacterium
AAGCGAGGTTGGTGTTAACATATTCAGTAGTATATTGACCTATCAGCTAAAAATAAGGATGAAGTTGGGATGAAAAGCGAGGTTGGGGTTATATTAATAACTATTCTCTACAAAATTGCCTAGAAAATATTAGTTCAAAAAATCAATTTGAAGTTAATAATATTAACATAAACAATGAATATCAAAAAACTCTTTTACTTGTATTAATTTTTTAAAATTATTAACTTTTATTAAAAATAATGGTGACAATAAAGCTAATGAAATAGGAAAAAATTCAAAGAATATATTGGTATGATATTAAACTTGATAATTCTACTACTATTTTTAAGATACTTAACGATATCAAAGAAAAAATAAATACAGATAATAATAAATTAAATAGGGAAGAATTTCAGGATTTTGTAACGGAAGTTTTTAGAGTATGCAACTTTAAAATTGAAAGAGATGGTAAGGGTAATATAATCTAACATTTGGCCAATATAGTGTTTAGTAAAGATGGAAGAAAATATTTGATAGATAGTAGTTTAGCTGATTACAAATATCTTTTTATGAAAGACTTAGGTTGTTGTAATGAGAAAACAAAAAGAAAATATAATGTTGATCTATTTGAAACACAAAAAATTGTTCCTGGTTGTGATTTAACTAAAATTTATTCAATTCAAGAAGGTGGTTGTTGTAAACTTTGGTCTGTATTTCTAAATGTCGAGACTAACAAAGTTGTTAGAGATAATCCTGGTAAAAACTCAATAAATGTTATAAATGATAATTTTGATGAAATATTTTTAAATGCTTCTATACAAATGTCTGAATTGATTGACAAAAAGAAAGCTGTTTTATTTGAAAAACCAATTGGTTCTGATGAAAACTTGTATAAACCTTACCAATTTAATAACAAAACTATTTATGTTTTAGCCACAGATGATCCAAATTTAAAAAGCAAATGTGTAAGAGCAGATGTGTTAGTTAATATGATACATAAGCATGAAGTTGAAAGACTTCTTAAAGAAGAAATAATAAGAGATGGTGAAGTTGTTGAACATGATAAATTTCAACAATTACATAGCCTATTAGATACGATGGAAAAAAATGGCTTAAATAGCTATGTAAAATTAGTAAAAGATAGAGTATTACAATTAAATTCTTTAGATATGGATTCTTTAGATATTTTAGAAAATGAAAGTAAATTTCATAAAGACAGAATTGAAAAATTAAAAAAAGATAAATTAGAATTAAGAAATGAATTTGAAAGACTAATGGAATTGCGACCAAGATTTGTTTCATCAGGAAAGAAACCTGACGAAAGAGACATATCTAGACATAGAGAGGCGTTAGATTCATTGAATGACAGTAAAAGAAAAATTGAGAGTAATAAACAAAAAATTGTATCGGCTAAAGGAGCGAATAATTACTGGCAACAAAAAATATTAAAACAACAAGAAATAGAAAGAAGCAATACTGTCACCTTGAAAAAATAATAAAAATATTAAAACAACCCCACTATATTACCTTCTTCATCAATATCCATAGCATTAGCAGCCGGAACTTTCGGTAACCCCGGCATAGTCATTATATCTCCTGCCAAACACACAACAAATCCAGCACCAGCCGACAGACTAACATCACTAATATTAAAAGCAAAATCTTCCGGTGCTCCTAATAACTCAGGATTATCGGTAAAAGAATATTGAGTTTTAGCAATACAAACCTCCAAATCGCCATAACCATTTTCAGCATATTGTTTTATTTTTTTTAGCGCCTTTTGAGAAAACTTGACTTCTTTTGCCCTATAAATTTCTTTAGCTATTATTTCTATTTTATCCTTTATTGATAGATTGAGATCATACAAAAACTTAAAATTATTGTTTTCATTTTCAGCTATAGCTTCTACAACCACGTTAGCTAATTCTACAGCGCCTTCTCCACCTTTTCCCCAAACTTCACAAACAACAGCTTTTAATTTCTCATTTTCACAAAGTTTTTTCAGTATATTAAGTTCAGTTATGGTATCGGTTGTAAATTTATTTATAGCCACAACTACCGGTAGATTGTACTTTCTGACATTTTCAATATGCCTCTTTAAATTACAAAAACCATTTTCTAAAGCTTTAATATTCTCATCTTTAAGACTTTTCTTGTCTAATCCGCCATTATATTTCAAGGATCTGCAAGTTGTAACAATAACAACACAATTTGGTTTTATATTAGCTTTTCTACATTTTATATCAAAAAATTTTTCGGCACCTAAATCTGCTCCAAAACCAGCTTCTGTTACCACATAATCAGCTAATTTTAAAGCTGTTTTTGTGGCTATAACACTGTTACAGCCATGTGCTATGTTTGCAAAAGGTCCTCCATGTATTAAAGTAAAAACACCCTCCAGAGTCTGTACAACATTCGGTTTTATAGCATCTTTCAATAAAATGGCTATACTACCAACACATCCAAGATCTTTAAGAGTTACAACATTATCATCGTTATTGTATGCAATAACAATTTTTGATAATCTATCCTTCAAATCACTTATATCTTTAGACAAACATAAAATAGCCATAATTTCTGATGCTACTGTTATCATAAAACTGTCTTCACGAACAACACCATTTCCATCTCCAAGACCAATAACTATATTTCTCAAACTTCTATCATTCAAATCTAGAACTCTTTTCCAAACCACATTTTTTATATTCAATTTATTACCAAACTTAATGTGATTATCAATTAAAGCAGAAATTAAGTTGTGAGCTGTAGTGATCGCATGTATATCTCCGGTAAAATGTAAGTTTATGTCCTCCATTGGAGCAACCTGAGAATAACCACCACCGGTAGCACCCCCTTTCATTCCAAAACATGGTCCTAAAGATGGCTCTCTCAGAGCTATTGCAACTTTTTTGCCTATTTTCTTCAGGCCCTGCCCTAGACCAATTGTAACTGTTGTTTTTCCTTCTCCACTTGGTGTTGGATTCATAGCTGTAACTAAAATAAGTTTGCCGTCTTTATCTTTATTATTTATTCTGTCTAAAGCTTCTTTTGTTATTTTTGCTTTATACTTTCCGTATAGCTCTAAATCATCTTCAACTAGACCAATATCTTCAGCTATTTCTGTAATTCTTTTTAATTTTGTGTTTCTGGCTATTTCTATATCTGTTGTCATTGTGCATTAAGGTAATTGGCGTCCACGGGCGGATTTGAACCGCCGACCTACAACTTAGGAGGTTGTCGCTCTATCCAGCTGAGCTACGTAGACAATAAGTTAGATTATAAAAGTTTTAAGTTTAAAAACAATAAGGGTAATGGGGTTTAGTTGGGGTTGCTACTTAAAAAATGTATTTTTAAACTTTGTAAACAGAATTATTAATGTATTTTTATTGTGTGCCAATAAATAAAATAATTTTACTAACGTTTTATGTTATAATTTGTGGATAATTGTCTGTTCCTTGTGCGTGTAAATATTTAAAAGTAAATTGCTTGATTTGCGATACCTACTTTTCACCTCGGGACATCTCTCCACTCTCTCCCCCTTAAACTCTTCACTTTAAACTAATCTTCAG
>CAPZCD010000082.1 GCA_948744995.1 uncultured Rickettsiales bacterium
AGTTGACTCTTTGAGCTGGAAGACCTCTGGTTCCTTTAGCATCTATGATAGGATAATTAGATTTATCATTATATATCTTATTATGTAATTGTTTATGTCCTCCTTTACCTGTTGATACTCTTTCATCATTAGCTGTTTGCCAAAGGAAGTATTCTATACCTGACTGCTGTTGATTATAGATATTTATATTGGAAAATATCTTAGCTGTTTGGTCTCTTGCTATTAGTTTTGCTCTTTTGGAGGTTATATTTTCTAAATTAACTATTCTATTGTATAAAGATTTTGTATTATCGTTAGCAGTTATAGATTCATAAACAGATTCCTTAATTCTAAACATAACTTCATCTGATAGATTTGTTATTAGATTAACATTATTTTCTATAATGGGTTCTATTATATCTTTATATCTATCATTATCATAATTTATATAGAAACTACTAATATCATATTCTATATCTCTAATTAGATCATTGACTAAATATCTAGATTGTTCTTGGAATATATCTCTGTATCTTATGGCAAGTGTATCTAATAGATCTTTCATTAATTCTATACTATTATAATCCTTATAGTTATTAATTACTTCTATCTTTAAACTTCTAAACATAGCTTTAACTAATCTCTTGAGATTATTTCTATATTTATATTTAGTTTTAGCTTTAAGTTTTACTTCTTTAGCTAACTTTTTTAGACCTTTCATTAAAAACTTTTATGTATAATACTTCCAAATTTATTTCTATATTCTCTATCAATTATATCACCAACTTTAATTGATAGTTCTCTTGGATTATTATTTAGTATATATTCAGACCATGCTTCTGCTATAAATTCCTTTATGTTTGTTTCGGCATATTCTGATAGTAACTCTTTCATATTTTTATTATTGTTAGTGTTATAGAGATTCTTTATTTCATCTAGTTTATCTATGGCTAACATATTATTAATCACATGACCTAGTTCATGAATTGTATTACCAGTTTCTCCATATACCTTGTCAGGATGATATTTATTTTTAACAGAATCATAATTATCTTTGTAATAATTAACTACATTATTATATATTCTATATACTATAACATTTTGTATAGGTATTTTGTCTTCTTCTAAATTTCCAAAATAATTACATGATGCAGTAAAAAACCTTATTATTTATTACATAATCAATTTTATCTTTTACACTTTTATTAACATATTCATCTATTTTAGTTTTAAGTTCTTCTTCAGTAACTGAAGGTTTATATATTCTATACCATTCTACAATATAATCATAACATGTTTTAGCAAATGTATTTCTTATGGATTCTTCTCTTGAGGTATGGATACATACAATAGATTCTATAATCTTTGGATATCTATAATAAGCTTTTACTATAGATTGTGTTATTTCATCTGTTCGAATTGGATGTAATCCTTTTAGATCTACATATTTAATATCAAGAGATTTTAAGATATTCTCATTTATTTGTATTATTTCTAATCTTTCTTCTTCTGTTAGGTTATTATCAATATTATCTATATAATCTTTTGTTATTTCCATATAAGATAAAGTCTTATACTTATATGGAAAGTAGTTATTGCTGTATTTAAATCTTCTGTTTCTTGCTTCTGCTATCTGTTCCATTTTTCCATTATATTTTTATAGAAATAATAATATAAGTATAATAATGTTGTCAACTTACAATAACAGGCTCTGTCTGTTCCGGGTTAGCTTCTACCTTTCTCTTTAGTCTTTCTAAATCTTCTTGAGTAAGATGTTTACCGTATCCTTTTTCTTGTTGAACTTTCAGGAGAGGTATATATCTATAGTCAAAAGTATCTTCATTGAAGTCAGGATTATATTCTCTAAATAGTTCTAGAAATGAATCTATAATATCATCTATAGCTTTTAGCTTATATCCAGCTTTGATAGCTTCTCTGGTGTAATCTTTTCTGGTAAATATATTATTCTTAGACATATTTATTCTTATTTTCTTCTTAAATATATTTTAACTTACTTTCTATTATTTTTCCAACAGCAGTTGCAAGTTTTCTAGGGGTAGGACTTGTGGTATATTCAGCCCATGCTTCTGCTATGAATTCCTTTATGTTTGTTTCGGCATATTCGGATAGATATTTAGACATATTATTAAGATTTTGTTTATACATATATTTAATTCTTTTGTCACGATTAACTCCTAGTATATTATCTATAACATGTCCCAATTCATGGTTAATTGTTCCTTCAATACCCCCACTATCTTTAGGATGGAATCCTCTATAAGCCATAGTATTATGTTCTACTTTCCATTTCTCTAAATCATGAGTTAACCCTTCATCAATTACAATAGCATTTATGGTTGGAGCAAAGGTACCTAACTAAGCTCCACTCATATTCATGGCCATCATACCTTGTTCTCTATCTTCCATAACTTCATTAAATATCTTGTTTACTTTTTCATTAATCTTTTTTTGAGCTTTCTTTCTTGCTCCTGGAAAGTTTATAAATCTTAAGAACTTAGCTATAGGTGAGAATCTATCATGTAGATAATATTTACTATAGGTATTATGCAATATATCTCTAAAACCATATACAGAGGATACTGAAGTTATGGTCTTACCTAATATGGGTATCTTATTAACTGCTTTGACTAAAGTATTTGATATTTCTTCAACAGCTATGGGATTTACAGCTCCATAGGATACCTGGCCTATACCTAATCTTCTGGTATCATTTTCTGCTTTAGCTATTATCTCTTCCCCATGTTCTCTTATGTATTTTTCTTTTTCTGCTTTTTTGCTAACAGCTAATCTTAATTCTTCTACTGTCTTTCCTTCTATCTTTGCTCTATCTTTTAGTTCTCTATCCAGATAAGACTCTTTCTTTTTGGTAGGTGTTAGAGATTCTACATAACTTGGTTTAGTAGGTTTATTTGTATCTTCTCTAGAAGAAGAAGTAGTACTAACTTCAGCAAAGATGTCTTTGATAGCTGATACAGGATTCTCTACATTTGATTTAATCTCTTCAGTAAGATTACCTTTTTCAATAGCTTTAACTTTTAAACCTTCTAAAGCTTTAAGTTTATCTTTTAATTTCTTTTTTCTTTCTCCAGGTCTATCAAAAGTAGGTGGTATCTTTACAAAGTTATTCTTATCTTTTTTACTTCCTCCTACCTTTCCTGGTCTTCCTTCATGGTCAAAGTTTCCTGAACCTTCTCCACCATTATAGATAAGAATGGTATTACTATTGTTGTTATCAATTAGATTGAAATAATTGTTCAAGATTATCATTATTATTGTTTTGTTCTTCTTCTATTTCTATTGTTTCCATATTATTTGTTTTGTTAGACTTTAACCATTTGATACATTGCTCCGGTTCTACTCCCAATTGTTCTAGTTTTGTTGCTATGTCTAGATTTATATTTATGGTTTCT
>CAPZCD010000083.1 GCA_948744995.1 uncultured Rickettsiales bacterium
TCAGCTAAAAATAAGGATGAAGTTGGGATGAAAAGCGAGGTTGGGGTTAATTTAAATAGTAAAAATTGAGTTTATCTACCAATAGTTGATAAATTATAAAAAACATGGAATACAGGAATAAAACAGCATAAGAACAAAAAAATGCAACAAATACAGATTGTTATTGAAAAATTTAGTAAATATGCTTAACCCTAATAACCATTGATAAGCAATTCCACATTGAAGCTGTATTTATTATTTAATTCCTACTTCATCAATGTTTTATTATTAAAATTTCTAATCTTTTCTGTGTTATTATTAATGAATTCAACTCTTTCTTTGGTTGTTTCACGACGGTAATTAGATAGTAAAAACTTAGCGTTATGCTCTATACCTAATCTATTCAAAATAATATCAGGTATGTCGACGTAAAGAATTGTTCCTTTTTCTTGTGCAGTATTTCCTGTATTAAGTATTATGGTATACAGCTTTCTTTCACCTAATTTGTCAAGTTTGTCAGTGATTGTACTACCCATCATCAGATGGTCCGGAATTAAAACAACTATAGTATCTTTATAGTTCTCTTGTTTTTCTAAAAATGATATAAAATTGGCTATCAAGTCATTGGTGCATTCTACGGCATTAAGCATGCCATTAGAATTTGTATTCCTACAGCGAGCGTCTTCTATACCATTAGGAAAATGATTATCCAATGTACTTATGGTTAAATTGAAATGTTTATTTGTTTTCGATAGTTCTATATACTTTTCTTTAGCTACCTTAAATATATCAAAATCTTTTACTCCCCAGTTAGTTAAGTTATTCTTATCTATATATTTATATTCTTTAAGTAGTTCCTTTACGCCATAGATTTCATTGTAACCATGCATTTTTAGAAAATGATATTTTCCCGAAAATGTTCTTTTTTCGCCACCAATGTATACCTGGTAATAATTTGCTTTATTTAGCACATCGGGGAAACATATCATGTTGCTAATTCTTGCTGTTTTGAATAAAATTCCTTTTGATATGTCATATATTCTAGGAGAACCACACATCATGGTATGTATTCCTGCTATAGTCCAACCACTACCTTCTATCATAGCTATATCTGAAAAAAATTCCCCAGACTTTGAATATTTTATAACATCCTTTGATATATCTGTAAAATCATCTTTTAATAAATTTTGTTCATATGATTCCATTATTACAAAAACTAAATTTTTGTTTTGTTTATTTTTGATTTTTGCAGTTAAGTCAACTCTATCGACATAGTCAATATTATTTATTTCTTTAAAAATATCTCTATAAGTTTTTTTGTATTCTGTACTATTACGCATATTATGGCAAACATTCATAAATCTTATAGGTAAGCTATACTTGCTAAAAATATAGACTAAACACGTAATAACAGTGATGTACTTTATCGATTTGTTTTCCATTCTAATTCTCTTGTTAAGAAATACTAATAGTACTACGACTAATATTATTACTAAAAAACCAATTATACTGTATTTCCCATAAACAAAGAAAGCGGCTTGATAGTTTGTTAAATCAAATAAGTTAATAAGAAAAGAGTAATTTATATCACTCATTATTGTTGCTATTGATATTGCCTGTAGAGAATAAAATATAGTTGTAATAGAGGATAATATTATTTTCATTACTCTGTATTTTTTATCAATTGCTACTATTAGAAGATATGTAGTAATAACAGAGGCCACAAAGTTTAGGAGTATATGAGTGTATAACATTGTAAAATATATGATTTTTATTTTTCTATATGAAATAGTGTAGAATTGAAAAAATAAATGTAAATAAACTTGCTTTATGAAGAAAAATAAATATTATCTAGACATAAGTATGTAAAAAACACAAATATAGATGAACATAATTGATGATTTAGTACCAATAGTAGTAGAGCAAACCCCCAGAGGAGAAAGATCTTTCGATATTTTTTCCAGATTACTAAAGGAAAGAATAATATTTTTAAATGGAGAGATTAACGATATAACTTCATCTCTTGTGGTAGCACAATTGTTATTTCTAGAATCCGAAAATTCAGAAAAAGATATATGGATTTATATAAATTCTCCAGGTGGTATAGTTACTTCTGGTTTAGCTATTTATGACACCATGCAATACATAAAACCAGATGTTTGCACCATTTGTATGGGACAGGCATGCTCTGCTGGTTCATTACTGTTACAAGCCGGGGCTAAAGGTAAAAGATACTCTTTACCTAATTCTAGAATTATGATACACCAACCATCCGGTGGTTTCCAGGGACAAGCTACCGATATTGAAATTCATACTAAAGAGATATTAGATACAAAAAAAAGACTTAATAACATTTATGTAAAACATACGGGACAAAAATTATCAGTTGTAGAAAAAAATATGGAAAGAGATAACTTTATGTCACCTGAAGAAGCTCTAAAATTTGGTATAATTGATAAAATTGTAGAAAAAAGAACAGAAATTAAGGCTGGTTGATATGTGGTTTATAGTCAGACATGGGGAAACTTTACACAACAGAAGAAAAATAAAGCAGGGAAAATATAATTCCCTACTTACTCTAAAGGGTATAGATCAAATTAAATCTATAGCCTATAGAATGTCTGGTATGGAAGAGGATTTCTCAAAATACATTCTTGCATCAAGCCCTATGATTAGAACCCTACATTCTATGCAAATACTCCAAGAAGTATTAGGTATAACTGATGTAAAAGTTGAAGAAGATATTCTGTTATCAGAGGTTGATGCTGGTGACTATACCAATAAGGAAAAATCAGAAATTTTAAAAGAAGATCCGGATTTTCATAAAAGAAAAGAACTGGATTTTTGGAATTTCTCTTGTCCTAATGGTGAAACCTACAGTCAAGCTTATGATAGATTTATAAAATTTGTTGATAAACATAGGGATATTGATGAGAATATGATAATTCTGACTCATGGATGTGGGGTTAGATTTCTTACAAGTATTCTTTCTGGTTTTAGTAAGGGTGATTTTCAACAAAATAAACATTTGTTTGAAATAGATCAAAACTACTTCTATTGTTGGAATTCTGATAGAGAAGTGGTGAGAAGATAAGGATTTTAGAGGTTAATCCTTTCTTTTTACTTTTTTCTTTAGACAATAATATTCTTATCTATAAGGTGCTCTTTAACTTCTGTTTCCATTTATCTGTATCATAAGGTGATATTAACATAACTCGAATCCTGTTATTCGTCATAAAAGATATACTAGAGAGTATAGATAATAAGACTTATCTTAAGAGATAAAAAAATATTAATAATATAACCCCAACCTCGCTTTTTAAATTTTCTTAAATTCTTTAAAAGCCCTTGAAA
>CAPZCD010000084.1 GCA_948744995.1 uncultured Rickettsiales bacterium
ATTATTTCAAATAAATTCTTAGCATAATTAGCATGAGATTTTAAATTAAAAGTTTTACTTTCTTTCGATAGGAAATCTATTAATTTATCTTTAGCATCTACTTCTTCATTTATAATTGACAATATTTTCTTAAAGGTTTCTAAGCGATATTTTTGATAATTTATACCATGAGTAATATTTAAGCATAGCCCATCATTATCAATAATATTTTTTACATGATTAAAGGATATGTCCTTAACAAAATTACAGCGTTTAAAAGTTAGCATATCAACTTCTCCATTATTTTTTTATAATAATTTTATTCTCAACTTCATAAATAAATAATTGTTATTATATGGATGAATAAATCTAAAATAATGTGTAGAGACACATTAAGAAAATGTATTGGTATCTATTATGGTAATTATGGGATCAATTGAGGTGATTAGGGGAGGGAAAGATGTCCCGAGCCTTCACCTCCCAAAACCCTTGCAAAATAAAATTATTTCTAATAAGAGTTTATACAGAATACGGTTTTTAAATTACAAAAAATGTTTTCATTTACATCAAAAGATATAGCAATAGATTTAGGGACAGCCAACCTACTGGTATACTCAAAAGGAAGAGGTATAGTTTTAAACGAACCATCAGTAGTAGCACTAATGAACAACAACGGCAGAAAAGTTCCATATGCCTTCGGAAAAGAAGCAAAAATGATGTTAGGCAGAACACCCGCTTTAATCGAGACCATAAGACCAATGAAAGATGGTGTTATAGCCGATTTTAAAGTTGCGGGCGAGATGATTAAGTACTTTATACAATCGGTTAACAAAAACAAATCATGGTTCGGCCCACTTATAATAATATGTGTACCTTCCGGTTCAACACCAGTAGAGCGAAAAGCTATACAGGAAGCAGCTGAAAGCTCCGGAGCACGAGAAGTTTACCTAATTGAAGAACCTATGGCAGCAGCTATTGGAGCCGGTTTACCGGTTATGGACCCGGTAGGATCTATAATAGTTGATATTGGGGGTGGTACTGCTGAAATAGGTATATTATCACTAGGCGGTATAGTCTATGGCAAATCCGTAAGGGTTGGTGGAGATAAAATGGATGATTCCATAATAAATTATGTCAGAAAATGTCATAATCTATTAATCGGAGAGACGACAGCTGAAAAAATAAAGATGACAATAGGTACAGCTAAGCAGCCGGATGGTGGTGAAGATGGAGAAAGTATGAAGGTAAGAGGAAGAGATTTAACTAATGGAGTACCAAGAGAAATTACACTTTGCGAAAAACAAATTGCCGAAAGCCTAGTAGAACCTATAGGACAAATAATAGATGCTATAAAGGTTGCATTAGAATCAGCACCTCCTGAATTGTCAGCAGACATAGTTGAAAAAGGTATTGTTTTGAGTGGTGGTGGTTCACTAATAAAAGATTTAAATGTTGCTATAAGTGATGTGACTGGTTTACCAGTTTATGTTGCCGACGAACCACTTTTATGTGTTATAAAAGGTATAGGTATTGTTCTGAACGATTTCAAAAACCTTAAAAGTGTTCTATTTAAACAAAGCTAGTTCATTTAGCTTATGAAGTTTAATAATAGAAATTCTTCTATATTTAGTTTTTATTGGTCAATAGGGTATTACATAGGTGTTGTTATAAATAAGTTGTACTATAGTGTATTAGTATTATTGTCAGTTATTTTGCTACGTAGTAGTAAGATTGAGGGAAAATTCAGCATTGGTGTAGAGAACATATTAAATAAAACTCTATCTCCATATTTTCTTATAGAACAACTAGCAATTAAGAGTTTTAATCTCATTAAAAATAATCTAGATTATTTTGTACGACTAAAAAAGGCGTATGAGGATCTGAAAGAAATTAATAGAGAACTTAAAGTCAAACTGTTAGCAGTTAATGCTATTTCCAATGAAAATGATTCTTTGAAAAAGATATTGGATTTTACTTCACATGAATCGGTAGGAAATTATACCATAAAACAGGTAAATATCATAAATAAAAATTCTTTCGTAACAACGATAGATATTGATGTAAATGATATGGATAGAAACTATTTTAACGAGCATGATATTGTTGTTGATAAGCAAGGAAATTTTGTAGGTATTTTAACAAATGTCCAAAATAAAACGGCCACCATAATATTAGCTAGTGATTTCGTAGCTAAAATACCTTCAAAGACTACCGGCAGTAACATCAGTTTAATATTGGAAGGTAAAGGTGGCGATATTTTAGAAATAAAGCATTTTCTTGGTAAAAAGGAGAATATTAAAGTTGGTGATAAGGTCTATACTTCGTTTAACGACAATAGTATGTTCTATAACGGTATATACATCGGTGATGTTATAGCTATAAAAAATAAACTTTGCGTAAAATTAGCCGCAAATTTTAACAATTTGGATTATGTTTTGATTTTACATAGAACTTTTAGTGATAATTTTTTGGAATAGATGAAGATAATTTTTGAAAAAAATAATATACTAATACTACTTACTTTATTATTTGGATTTGAGCGTAAATTATTGGCTAGGCCTTATTCTCGGGAAGTTGAAGAATTGGTACAGCATTTCAATTTATAGTACCAACTATAGCCGGTACAAGAGCTCTCTATGATGATAAAGAGTCTTTTAGTTAGTTTTTAAAACATTTTCTAGTACTAAATGGGACAACCCATCTGATGAAATTTTTAATAGATGAAAAAAGGCCTAACTCCGATAAATATGAATCTTTTCCATCAGGACATACTGCTGCTGCATTTGGTGGAGCTACTTTTGTGCATTTTAGATATTCTTTTGATGAAGCAAAATATCTTTACCTAATGTCGATATTTACGGGATTTTCAAGATTATATGCTGATAAACACCATCTACAGGATGTTTTAGCTTCAGTTGTTCTAAGTTTTTTGACAAGTTATATTTTTGTAAATAAGAAAAATGATAAAATAAACTATTCATTTAGTTATAATAGTGATAGAAAAGAGGTATTTTTGGGGATTAATGTAAGGTTTTAGGGGGTGAAATAATAATATAATTAACTTTGTTTTTAACTTAAAAATATATTGAGAAATAATAAAGACTATTATAGATGAATAAAAAATTATACACAATATAATTCATTATATAATATATTTAAAGATACATCTATTATATTATAGTAAAGAGATAAAATTCTATAAAAGGAAGTATAGGGACTGTCCACCATTTTCACTTGATATTTAAAAGATTCAATCTAAT
>CAPZCD010000085.1 GCA_948744995.1 uncultured Rickettsiales bacterium
TCAAGGGCTTTTAAAGAATTTAAGAAAATTTAAAAAGCGAGGTTGGGGTTATTTACTAAAAAAATAGTAGTATTTATAATTTCTAGGTCTGTACAATTAGTTTCGCTAAACTCTTATCCCTACTCCAAATACTCAGCCAAAATCCTCATAACGACTTTTTCAATAAACACTCTCAACAGAAACAAAAAAATCACCCAAAACAACAGCGATTCAAAAAATTTTTTAGCAGTCATTTTTGACTTTTTACCTACTATCAGCTCACCAAAAAATTTTCTCTTTTCCGGAGTTATAAAGGAATCGCTAAGATCCTCATAGTTCTCAAACTTTTTTCTTTCATCTCTTTTATGCCCATCCATAACTATAATCATACGGAAATCCTTGAAAATTTTTACATATTCCTTACTTGGTGCAACTCCATCTTTCATATATTGTTCCCAACTTCTTGCAAAGTGTTCCTCCTGTTCGGTAGTAAAACCAGCTATAAACATGCGCCTTCTGGTATATTTATCTATTCTCATATTATTGCCAACTATAGAGCAGATGGTCTTAAAATCCTGTAATGCTTGCCTATTATTAAAAAGTGCAACGGACACACCTATTAAATATCTCAGATAGTGCCCGAATTCGTGTATAAAAGTTGTGGTGGTAACATCCGTTTTTTGCAGACAAATTGTAGCTTTACTTTTATTTACCTTTATTCCAGTTATTTTAGATCTTGCGAAATAGCAATCTCTGACTTTGCAAACACCATATGCATAATTATCTAAATCTGGATCTATGTCCAGATTTAGTGGCAAATATTTATAAAGTTGCCAGGTAGTCACTCCATATCTAATTGCCAAATTTCTATAGATAGCACCTACAAGTCTGAGATTGTACTTGACTTCTTTTTTACTATAATGCTTTCGTAGCGTCCTTTTAAATTTAAAACCTATATATTTTAGAAAAAAGTAGTCAGCTAAAGTCATTTTTCATAATTATTTTTAATTAGATTATCCATTAACCTAACTCCAAAACCGGTAGCGTCTTTATTAACAAAAAAGGCTTTTTTAGTGGTAAATGCTGTTCCTGCTATATCTATATGTGCCCAATTATCATGCTTGTCTATAAACCTCTGTAGAAACTGCGCAGCAGTAATAGCTCCTCCATATTTTACACCTGATATATTTTTAACATCTGCTACTTCCGAATTCATCAGCACATCGTAATCAGAGCCAATTTTTTTTAGTGGCATTCTCCAACTGGATTCCAATGTTTCATTGGAAGATTTTTCTATAATTTTAGCTAAATTATCATTATTGGTAAATATACCCGCTAAATATTCTCCTAAAGCTATACAAATTGCTCCCGTCAGGGTTGCAAAATCAAATATAGCGCTTGGTTTAAATTTTGTAGATGTATAGTATAGTAAGTCAGCCAATACAACCCTACCTTCTGCATCAGTATTTAATATTTCTATAGTTTGTCCGGACATACTTTTTACTATATCGCCGGGTTTTGTAGCACTACCGGATGGCATATTTTCAACCAATCCTATAACGCCAACCGCATTAACTTTAGCCTTTCTTTCAGCCAGTAGCTTCATTGTTGAAACGACTACGGCCGACCCCGCCATATCACATTTCATATCATACATAGCATTTTCTGGTTTTAGAGATAGACCACCGCTATCAAAGGTTAAACCTTTTCCAACTAGAGCTATAGGTTTTTCCCCACTACCAGCTCCATTCCAGCTAAGAATAACGGTCCTTGGCTCTATAGTACTACCTTGACCTACAGCTAAAATGGCATTCATACCTAGTTTTTCAAGTTCTTTTTTAGTTAATATATCAACTTTTAAGCCGGTTTTCTGTAAATCTTTGCATATTTTTGCATAACTTTCAGGATTTATCACGTTTGATGGTTCGTTTACTATGTCTCTACAGAAAAAAATATTTTCTTTTAGGAGTAAAAATTCTTTATATTTGGTCTTAAAGCTATTCGCATTTTTTATATTTATATTCAAAACTTTTGTTTTTAGTTCTGTTTTTTCTTTTTTCTCCTTAGAAAAATATTTGTTGAATTCATAGTTACTTAGCTCCAGACCAGTTAATATTGAAAACATCAAGTTATCACTATCCGAAATATCACCATCTATAGTCAAATCAACATTTTCAAAATTATTTTCCTTCAGATATTTTAATATGTCCCAACCGGTATTTTCTAATTTGGATTGGCTAACATCTCCTTTCAGATTGTAAGATAATGTTAAATTACCATTAACTACAGATAATTTTGAGTCTTTATAGTCCTTAGAGTTGGAATTAATGATTTTTATAGCTAAATCAAATTTTTTACTTTCATTAAATGTTATTTTCATGTTTTAGTCCCTAAAGTTATTAAATTGTAGTGGAAGTTCCAGTTTTAATCCTTTAATTTGTTGTATAGCTTGTTGTAAATCATCTCTGGATTTGCCGGATATTCTGACCTTATCACCATTTATGCTCGCCTGCAGCTTTGTTTTTGATTGTTTAAAGAATTTTGTTATTTGCTTTGCATTTTCTTGATCTATCCCTTCTTTTAATTTCGCTATCTGCCTTATACTGTTACCGCTTGCCTTTTCTTCATTTTGAAAATCCAGACTTATAGGATCTATTTTTCGCTTAACAAAGGATGCCTTTAGGGACAGCTTTATTTGCTCCAAACAGTAGTCACTCTCGGCTATTATGGTTATAATTTTTTCTTTTTTATCCAGTTCTAGTGACCATTTTACTGTTCTAAAATCATATCTATTATCTATTTCTCTTTTGGTTGAATTGACCGCATTGTCAACTTCTTGCATGTCTATTTCGGAAACAACGTCAAAACTTGGCATAACTGTTTAAATCTTTTTGTATATTTATGTAATAAATAGTATATTTTTTTGTTTTTTCATATCAATAGTTTCAAAATATTAAAAATTATAATATAACCCCAACCTCGCTTTTTAAATTTTCTTAAATTCTTTAAAAGCCCTT
>CAPZCD010000086.1 GCA_948744995.1 uncultured Rickettsiales bacterium
TTTTAATTAAGAATAATTAATGAGAAATAGTCAATTAAAAAATAATAAATTGTTTTAGTTAGGATACCTTTTAATCCTTTCAAAATTATCTTGAAAAATAAATAAATTACCTCTATACTATAGGAAGTAGTATTTATTTTTTTAAATGGCCAAAAAAAAAGAAGCTCTAAAATTAAGAAGTTGGTACTCCAACAGATATCAACTGATTCTTATGCAGAAGAAAGTTCTGTCGTTTTTCTGCATACTGGCCATGGTAACGGTTGTTATAGCCGTTATTTTTGTTAAAAAATTTACCGAATCTAAGTCGTTTGAACCTTACGTTATAGAGTTTGAAGAAAAAACTGGCGTTTTAAATGTTGTTAAAAATTTAAACCAATCTGAATTAACGGCCAACGAAGCAGTAAAGAATTTTTATCTTTACTCGTTTCTTGAAGTAGGGGAGGGATATAACTATGTTACCTATAATGAAGATAGAAAAAAATTAGCATTATTTACTTCGGCTCAAGTTTACAGGCAATTGTACAACAAATATAGCATAAGGAATGAAGAAAGTGTAGTTAATGCACTAAAAGATAAGGGTAAATTAACAATAAAGGTAAAGTCAATTGTATATCTAACCCCCAATATAGCTAGTATAAGGTTTGTTATTTATAATACAGCTCCTACCAAGACCTATCCTAGCGAAAAACATCGTATAGCTAATATACAATTTAAATTTTCCGATATGAAAATGACTCAAGAGGAAAGATTTCTAAATCCGCTCGGGTTCCAGGTAGTTAGTTACAGTATTGGTGATGATATGAATATGTAAATATGTAAAATATGGAAATTATGAAAGTAGGTAAGTTTTTTTTATTATTTTATTTTATTGTCGGTTGTAATAAAATACCAACAACCATAACTAATAAAATACCAACAACCATAACTAATAAAATACCAACAACCATAACTAATAAAATACCAACAACTATAACTAATAAAATACCAACAACTATAGACTCTAGAATTAAGACTATAGTTTATAATCCAAATGAGGTGGTAGAGCTAACTTTTCACTATGGCTTTCAATCTTTTATAGAAATTGAGGAGGATGAGCAAATAAAGATAATATCTTTAGGTGAGTCATTTCCTTGGAAAATAACTCCTGTCGGCAAGAGAATTTTTATAAGACCAATACAGATAAATGCTAATACTAATATGACCATAATAACCTCAAAAAGAACCTATATGTTTCAACTAAAATCAGATAGCTATGAAGGAAAAGGAGATGAGGAATTAATATATTCTGTGAGATTTTTTTATCCGGACGAGAGTGTTAAACTACCAAATGCAGGAGGGTTAAAATACTCTGATTTTACAAATTTAGGTGATAAATCTCAGGATGAATTGGATAGTGTATTAAATAACTTTAAAAAAGGTACAGTTTTAAATTTTGACTATTCAATGACAACCAAAAGCAAGAAAATTAAGCTTTTAAAGGCTTTTGATGATGGTATAAATACTTATTTTGAATTTTCTGATAAAATCAACATACCTGCCATATATGTTGTAAATGTTAACGGTGAAGAAACCAACGTAAAATACATATTTGATGGCCCTTATGTTGTGGTAACAGGAGTTCATATGCAATTTTCCATGAGAATTCTTGATGATATTTTATGTATATTTAATAACTCCATGTTATTTTAGGCTTTATAATGAGTTTTGAAGACAAATTAAATAATATTAGATTAAAGTATGATGTTCTTGGTAAAAAATTACTAAATCCAGAAGAATTAGGCAGTGATTTTGCAAAAATTTCAAAAGAATATTCTAATTTGGAACCAATAGCGAAGAAAATAGATGAATATTTTGCAATTTTAAAAAATATAACTGAGGCAAATGAAATAATAAATGATGTGAATTCTGATATAGAGTTTAGAAAGATAGCTGAAGATGAGATTTTTGAAAGCAACAAAAAATTACCAATCATAAAAAAAGAGCTTGAGATTTTACTTTTACCTAAAGATGAAGCAGATGAAAAAAATGCTATATTAGAGATAAGAGCTGGTACCGGTGGTGATGAAGCAGCATTGTTTGGAGCCGATTTATTTAGGATGTATCAGAAATACGCGGAAAATAAGCATTGGAAATTTGAGATAATGAATATATCCAATAATGATCTGGGGGGGATAAAGGAAGCAACTATATCTATAACAGGTAGAAATGTTTTTAGACAATTGAAATTTGAGTCCGGAGTTCATAGAGTGCAAAGAGTTCCGGAGACGGAGTCAAAGGGTAGGGTGCATACCTCAGCAGCAACAGTTGCAGTATTACCGGAGGTTGAGGATGTGGATATAAAAATAGAGGATAAGGATTTGGAAATCAGTGTTTGCAGAGCAGGGGGGCCTGGAGGACAGTGTGTTAACACAACCGATAGTGCAGTAAGAATAGTTCATTTACCAACCGGTATAACGGTTAGACAACAGGATGAAAAGTCGCAGCATCAAAATAAAGAGAAAGCTATGAAGATATTGCGGGCTAAGTTGTATGAGATGGAAAGAAGTAAGAGGGATTCCGAAAGGGCGGCTGACCGTAAGGAACAGGTTGGGAGTGGTGATAGGTCGGAAAAAATAAGAACTTATAACTATCCGCAGAATAGGGTAACCGACCATAGAATTAATTTGACACTTTATAAAATAGATCAAATCACTAAAGAGGGTGATTTGGATGAGATAATTGAGGCTCTAATAGCGGATGATGAGGCTAGAAAGATTAGCGAACAAAACTATTAGAATTATTGATCTTTATAGTGTTATTTTGATATTTTAATAAATATCTTTTTAAATTATTAAATAATAAGCTTCTTTTATTTGGATTATCAACCAATAAACTAATTTTTATAAAATATTTTATATAT
>CAPZCD010000087.1 GCA_948744995.1 uncultured Rickettsiales bacterium
AAACCGCACAAACCGCACAAACCGCACAAACCGCACAAACCGCACAAACCTGGTAAAATATATTTTTCTAAATTTCCTTAAGCAATTCTAACCAAAACTATACATAGTGTATCACAATTTTTAGCAAAAGTCAAACAACTAATAATAAATTACATTAATCCTCAGCATCTCAAAACCCTATATTTACAATATCCATCAAAACTTATCCAACCAAAATTTAAATTTCATTTCTATTTAAAAATTACGATATATAATGGTATTACTATAACAAATAAATCAATAGATGTTAAAAAATTTACAAAACATCATCATAAACAGCAGAAGTTTCTTACCAATAGTCGAGGGAGGTAAAGGAATAGGAGTTTCAAATGGTATAACAGCCGGTAATTTTGCCCTAAACAGTTGTATAGGAACATTTTCAGGTGTAAACCCAGACTTCATAAGCAGTAACGGCGAAGTAAAAAGATTTATACTAAAAGCAAAAAATAGGTTTGAAAGACATTTAGAGATGATACAAAACTCTATAAAAGGAATAATTTCTCAAGCTAAAATTGCCCGAGACATAGCAGGAAATAAGGGCCGAATTCACATGAACGTAATGTGGGAAATGGGTGGAACAGAACATATTTTAGAGGAAGTTTTACAAAAAGTTAAGGGTTTAATCCAAGGAATTGTTTGTGGCGCCGGTTTACCTTATAAATTAGGTGATATTTGTGCGAAATACAAAACCAACTATTTTCCAATAGTCTCTTCAATGCGAGCTTTCAGAGTTTTATGGAAAAAAAGTTACGAAAGAACTAAAGAATGGCTTGGTGGCGTTGTTTATGAATGCCCTTGGAGAGCAGGAGGCCATAATGGACTTTCTAACAACGAAGACCCATACACTAAAGGCGATACCTATGAAAGAGTAAGCGAATTAAGAACTTTTATGAACCAGGCAAATTTAGTAGAAACCCCTATAATAATAGCTGGTGGCGTCTGGAATATTAAAGAATATGGAAAATTCTTGAATAATGAAAAAATTGGAAAAGTTGCTTTTCAATTTGGTACAAGACCTATGTTGACTAAGGAAAGTCCTATTTCTAACGAATGGAAACAAGTACTATTGCATCTAAAACCGGAAGATATAAAAACAAATAAGTTTAGCCCTACTGGATTTTACTCTTCCGCAATAAATAGCGTGTACTTAAAAGAATTATTTGATAGAAGCACAAGACAGGTTAATTTTTCAGTAGAGAAAAATGATATTTTTGATTTTGAAATAGTCGATGTTGATGGTATAAAGATTTTTGTGAAAAGTGAAGACATTAAGAATATTAACAACTGGATGATGGGAGGCTATAATAAAATCTCAAAAACACCTGACAATACTGCACTTTTTATAACAAAAGAAAAATTTAATGAACTAAAAAATGATGTATGTAATTGCTGCGGTTGTTTAAGCCAATGTCAATTTAGCTGCTGGAGCCAAAGTACTACCAATAATACCACAGGAAAAATTCCAGATTTTAGGAAAATTTGTATACAAAAAGCTCTGCAAAATGCTATCCATAATGAAGAAATAGAAAAACAGTTATATTTTGCGGGAAGTGAAGCCTATAGATTTGCAACAGATCCATTGTATAAAAATGGTTATATTCCTAGTATAAAGGAGTTAGTGGAAAATCTGGTTGAAGGCAGGTAATTTTAAAATATTTCTGCTATTAAAGCAGGTAGATTTGTATATAATAATTTGACTAACTATAAAAATTACCACTAAATCTATTTAGATTTTTTATATATCTTTTAAACATTTCTGTATACTTTTCATCACCATTCGCAACAAAATATAATAAGTTGGAATAGCACCTGATTTGTTGCAGATAAAGGATGTATTTTCTATTTAAATTTTGTTTTATACTTTTTTCATACTCTTCAATTACGGATAATCCAAAATCAATATCATATTCTAAGATGCTTGAAAAATCAACATTTCTATTGCCAATAAAGACGTTACCAAAATCTATTATACCCGATAAATTACCATTATTAATAATAATATTTTCTTCATGTATATCACCATGACATAATACCTTATCCATCTCATCAAAATGGTTATGAGTTTCATATAAATAATCCATTTTTTCACTAATATTTTCTTCAATAAAATCATCGCCCAAAATTTCTTTTAGTTCATTAACTTTATCACTTATATCATACCCTTCCAAATGAAACCCTCTATCTTTTAAGAAATCAAAATTATCAGTATCTACCGAATGCAATTCGACATAAAATTTTGCCAGTTGTTTAGCTATTTTTCTTTTTAAGGACAAATCAACTTTTGATTTATAAAAGTCTATACCTTCTATAATTTTGTGTTTTGAAAAAGATATCCTGTCATTATCAAAAATTTCTGTTTTTGGAATTTTTGTGGACTTTATATATGGTTCGAGTGTCTCCAATATCTGTTTTTCAACTTTATAATCTTCAAAAACTGTTTTTTTTAAGGGAAATCTAAAGATAAACTCATTATTAACCATAAAAGCTTCGCTATTAGCACCGATATTTAAGAGTTTGAAATTATCTATCTTGAAATTTGGTAATAGTTTTTGTATGTCATTTATTCTATTTTTTTCCATATTTTTAATATCTGCGATACTTAACCACTATTATAAATTAACCCCAACCTCGCTTTTCATCCCAACTTCATCCTTATTTTTAGCTGAT
>CAPZCD010000088.1 GCA_948744995.1 uncultured Rickettsiales bacterium
AAAGTTAATTCCTGTATCTAAATTATGTTCTTCATTCTCCATATCTTCATGAGTTATGGAATTAGCATTAATATTTAATTTATCTTCATCATTGTTAGTTATAGCTGCTCCTTTTAGATGTAGATTACCTTTAGCATTTATATTAATTATTCCTTCTGAATCTATGAATGTTTGTTTGGTATATTTAGAACTATGTTCAGATGTTTTACTACCTAAAGATACAGATTTGGCATCAACAGCAAATCCTAATTGTTTCTGGTTTGCATAGTATTCATTTGTATCTTGTATTGATTCTAGAGATAGATCTCCTTCTATGCTCAGATCTACTGATTCTTTTCCTTTTATGTTACCTTGTATGTTAGCATTCTTTCCTGATTTTATTCTTATGTTATTTCCGGTTATAGAACTTTGTCTAACTATGGTTCGTTCCGCTTCTGTTATTTGTCTTGAACCATATGCTTGAATATCTTTAACTGCATAGAAACCACCTGTTGTTGTTGTGACAGCTGCAGTAGAGGCTGCTTTAAGTATCTGAGTAGCAGACATACCAGCATTAGCTGTCATTAGAGCAAGATTCTCTGTCACATCAGCTAATGCTCTCTTGGATATCTCATCTTCTTCGTTATAATCATCAAATCTGGCTATATATGAAGAAGCATATACTATATTATTGAATAATAGGGAATAGGATAGAATGAAAGAGATTAGTTGTTTGTTTAATGTGGATTTTTTGTTATTCATGGTTTTAACATATTCGTTAGTTAAATTTCATCCTCTAAAGGAGGTCTAACATACTTCTTAAATCTTAATTCACTAACTTCGTACTTTTTAAAGTTTTCTTTAGCCTGGTTAAGACTTACGCAATTTGCTCCTCCTTCATAATCTGGATTATCATATTGCACAAAGTCATCTTCCCAAAAACATACAGGACATGTATCAAATGTTCCTGGTGGTTCTTCTTCTAATGTTTTATAACCACAACAGGGACAAATATATTTAATTTTTTTCATAAAATTGCCTCTTCTTTTTCATAATTTTGCATTTCAAATACCACTTAATATCTCCACAAGCATCATTTAAAGCCGATTTTAAGGTATTATTCTCTGATAAATAATATATTCTAACAATATCTTTTATAAATTTATTTAGATCTAACTTCCTATATGTCATTGCTATATATCCCAAACAAATAATTGATAAGCGAGATAAATCTTCATCTTTAGATTTTATAAACAATTTACACAACCATTCTGCTAACTTATAATTAACCTTATTTAATGAAAAATATAATAAACTATTTATAGAATAATCTTTAGTTTTTAGTTTTTTTGGATCAAAACTATCCATATCTACTATTTCATGATATACTAACTCATTGGCATCTTTACTACTATTCATTGGAATCTACCTTTTTATTTTCTATAATTTTACCTTTCGGTGTGGTTAAACCATTTTTTATTAAAGCATTTTTAGCTTCTTGTCTTAAATCTTTCCATGATACGACATGTCCATGAAATATATTATTAATAGTTTTATCAAAAACAACGATTTCTCCAGTTTCATAATCAATACCAACTCTTCTTTCACTTACGCCTAATTCCTTTATTCTAACTGATTCATCTAGTACTTTTTGTCCATTTGTTGGTGCTGGAGCCTTTTTTCCTAATTGTTTACCAACAGGATGATATGGAGCACGTTCATAGGTTAATTTACTATTAGCTTTTTTATCTACCTTATTTTTGTTCGGTTTCTCATTCTCGTAATTCTTAGAATTAGTTTTATCACTCGTAAATATATACCCCTTCTCATCTATATTACCATCATTCAAAGGAATACTTTCAGGTTTATCTTTTTGTGGTGTAGTATTCGGTATATATTCTTGTTCTTTTTCTAATGGTGTATTAGGTGTTACTAGTATTTCACCTTTCTTTTCTTCTCCCAAAGGAAATGATTCTAGTTTAGGTTCCTCTGGTATATCAGTTAAGGTTTTGTGAGCTTGCTCTTGTATATTACTTTTCCTCTCCTTCAAAACACTAGCAACAAACTTCCCACCTCTATACAGTATATAAACACCACCAACAGCTATTGTGGCAGGTATAATTATAGTATCTCCTGGCATTAATGCAATACCCATTGCTTCAAATAACCGTATAGCAGAATTAATTGTTTCTGGATCAGTAACTATAGCTAAAGCAGCAGCAGATGGACTATTAGATGCTATTAGTGTTTCATCCCATATAACAGTTATTTCTTGATCTAAAGATTTCTTATTGTTTTCATTTAAAGTTTTTATATAAGATGTAACCATATCAGCTGTTATGGATATATCATTTATTATCTTCTTTAGATTATTTGGTAAATCTACTATATCTCTTACTATCTCATCTCTTCCCTCTTTAGTTAATAATCTATTATCTATAGTAATATCAAAGTCATTAGCTGATAATATTTCATCTCTAGTAACTTCTTCTATTCTTTCTTTATCTCTATTTAATTTAACCCCAACCTCGCTTTTTAAATTTTCTTAAATTCTTTAAAAGCC
>CAPZCD010000089.1 GCA_948744995.1 uncultured Rickettsiales bacterium
TTATTCTGGATTTAATGTAATCTACAAAATCTTTATAGTTATAGTATAAATCAAAGTTCCTATTTATCTTTTGATTATAACAGTTTATGTAGTAGTTTAATCTAACTACTGTTGTTATATCATAATTATTTTGATAATTAGGATATTTACTAGAATTTTTAAATTCCTTTTTTAATTTGTTAAGTATGATTAGTTTATTGTCAAAACTAATGCCATTACCTTTATAACTATTGAAGTATAACTTTAACACCAAAAACAGTAATTAAAAAATAATAAAACTATTTGATTTTATATCAGAACTATTTACACACTTTCAAGCTTGAAAATAAAAAACGAACTTTTAACATAAAAGAGTTGCGAGTGTAGCTCAGTGGTAGAGCACAACCTTGCCAAGGTTGGGGTCGCGCGTTCGAGCCGCGTCACTCGCACCAGCAAGACTTTGAGTGTCTATATTTATAACCTCCACTATCCTAAGTTTTAATATTATTTTCAGTATAATCTATTTTTATATAATTATTATTTATTTTTATTATTAATGGTAATGGTATTCAACCTCTATAGAATTTCAGTTATTCAAATATATCTTATATACTTGTATTGAAGTCGCTTATCAAGCGTCGTATTTATTAAATATTATATAGCTAATAAATCAATTATCCTCAAATCTCTTATAAAAATTCAAAACCTTCCGATTTACCCTTATCTTTGTCTTATCAAAACTTTTTATAAATAATCCATCCAAATTTTTTATCCTCGACAATGCCACATAGACTTGCCCATCAGCAAACGACTTTGCCAAATCAAACTCCGCCTTATCTATAGTCATACCCTGAGATTTATGAATTGTTATCGCCCACGACAACGTTAAAGGTATCTGAGACATAGTAGCCAACGTTTCCAACTCACCACTATTACTATTAAAACTTGTTATTTCCCAAATATCCGGCGCTATTATTATATTTTGCCCATTTGTAAATTCCACTATTGGATAATCTTTTTTTGATGAAAAACCAACGACAATACCGGTAGATCCATTAATTATACCATCCTTTTGATAGGTATTCTTTAGCATCATTACTTGACTGCCAATTTTCAACGTTAGTAATTCCTTTGCTATACAATTCCTTTTTAATAAATCTATTTTACTCTGTTCGCCCGTAAATTTAGCTACATAGCTTACCTCTCTTGAGGATATATTATTCAGCTTTTCAAAATTAATTTTTTCTACCAGCATATTATGCGTTGACAATATAGTCGGTCTAATGACACTTTTATCCATTATTCCAATCCTCGTTTTAAGCATTTTTTCATCATCTTCACTAAGAAAGCCATGTCTAATATCATTTAGTAAATTTATAAAACCATCATTTGTTTGGCGAAATATCTTCTTTAGAATAAAAGTTTTAATATTTGCCTCTTGCCATACATCACTTTCAAAGCAGAAATTCTCACTATTGACAGGTGGTAACTGAAAAAAATCACCAAATAGCAGTAACTGTATTCCGCCAAACGGTTTTTCATTACACCTTACTAATTTTAGGAGCAGATCAAGATTTTCAAATGTTTCCTTTGAAAGCATTGATACTTCATCAATGGCTAGTATTTGAGTATTTGCTATCTTTCTTCTTGTGTAGATACCACTAGCAGATAGTATTTTTTTCGCTATTTCTATTACCGGTATATCTTCCTTACCTAAATTCGCCCATGAGTGCAAAGTAACTCCTCCTACATTTACAGCAGCTATACCGGTAGTAGCCGTGATGTGTATGCTTTTATTTTTAAATTTTTCTTTTAGGAAGTTTAATAGGTATGATTTACCAACGCCTGCAGCTCCGGTTATAAAAACATTATCTCCATTTTCTATACTATCTACAACTGATTTTTGGGTTTCTGATAGATAAGAGTACATTTACCTTCCTAAAAAATATGTAGTTATTAATAATATTAGGATAATTAAAATAATATAAAAATGTATATTTTCTACAAAATTCCAAACATTGTTGTAAAATCCTAAAAACTTATAATATTTAATTATGAATATGTATGGGTTACAACTCAGGTGTTTCCTATTAAAATAATATTGTAACCACGATTCTATTTTTTATTAAACGAATATTTATTTTATTCATATTTTTTACATATTCAAAGCAAAATTGATATTAAATATAAAAATATTATTAAAATAACAAATATTTATCTTGACTTAACAAAATAATTAAATAATAATTCATTCAATTATAAATAACTTATACTAATTATGTTATCTCAAAGAAATGAAGGTACAAAGAATATATCAATATATAATGACATATTACTAATTACTTTATTCTTATTATTTTTATTATCTTCTTTCAGAAATAATAATGTTTATGCTTCAGGAGAAGCTAAAGATGTAACCAATGGTGTTTTAACCATAAAGAAAGATACAGATACTAATAATAGTGAAGATAATACAGAAGA
>CAPZCD010000090.1 GCA_948744995.1 uncultured Rickettsiales bacterium
CAGCTAAAAATAAGGATGAAGTTGGGATGAAAAGCGAGGTTGGGGTTAAATTAATTATTTTGTTATATTTATTGTTTTTTAGCAGTTGATTATTTATAATAGGCAACTATACAGAAATTCACATTTTAAATATACTCCATATTTATATCAATATCATTTTTCTAATTTTTTTAATAAATACTCTCTATTTATATAGAGTATTCATTTTACTGTCTTTAACATATTAAAACCTAACATTCAAAGTTAGTTTATATCTGTTACTACCTTTTTCAGGTAAAATTTCTGAAACCCAATTCAAAGGATCATCTATGAAATTTGCAGCAAAATTCAAATATATGTTTTTATTGATAAAATATTTTATATTTATAATGAAACTTTGCTGTTTTGAATCTTTATATTTGTCTAACGAACCCAAATCATCCTCTTTATTTGGTTCTTTGCCTTTATTGCCTCCATAAGAATAAACATGAGCCATGTAATCATATCTGTCAAATATTTCGTAAGTAAAACCAAATACAAATTTATTCTTTAAGTTGATATCAAAGCCAAAAAATATTCCCTTTTGTGTTATATCCTTTACTAAAGATGAATTTACATAGGTCTGTCTTTCTCTCAACCCTGATATAAAACGAGTATATTGTAGATAGAACTTTGCACTTTTTAGTAAATCATTGTTAAATATATATTTCGAATCGAAACCTAAAACTAAAATATTTTTGTTATGTTTTCCTTCATTTTTTATATCTGTCCATGTTGAACCTTGTGTCCCTCTTTCGAGACCAAAAAATACCGAATTATCCAATTTTTCAAAAAAGTTTATATCATATTTAACTTGAAAACTCACAGTTGGCGTATTATTACTTTTTTTATTTGGACTACCAACATTATTCATATAGTAAAACCAATTTTTAGTCGGGTTTCCATCACCGGAGTACATTGCAGCATTAAGATTTAGATTATCAAAAAGTTTCACACCTATTTTTATTCCGGTGTATAAATCTTTCGATATCCAAAAAGCAATTGGAGCAAACCAAGCATCTTCTTGCCAAATCATATCCCGTTCGTCAAAACTCAATAAATTTCTCATTCTACCAAGAGAAAATTTTAAATTATTATCAAAAAATGACACTCCTAAATACATTTCTCTCACGGGATAATCTTCCAGATAATACATCCTACTTCCTTGATTCTTATACCAGCTAACATATTCAGAACCACTATATATTGGTATATTTTTACCGGTGGCAGGACTATCTATATTTTCATAGGTGAATTTTTTAATTTGTTCGTAGGAATCCATTTTTATGGAATTGTAAATTGGTGCAAATTCAAAAACAAAGGATGTGTTGTTACTTAAATTGCTATTATGTGAAACATATCCTTTTAGACCAATCACGGCTTCAGTACAGGTTAATATTTGTCTTTCATAGCCGGAAGTTGCGTAAAGTGCACGGTTATTAGTCATACCACATTCAAAACTTCCATACAATTCGGTGTTTATATTGTCACTTACTTTATCTAAAGCATATAAATTGTTGCTTAGTAATGTTGGAAAAAATAGATAAGAGAATAATTTTTTAAAATTCATATTTTACTACTATAGTATTATAGTATAATAATATAACATACGATATATATTATCAATGTCTTATTGTATAATAACCATCTTATGTATTACGTGAGTATCACAATAATATTAAGATGATTATTTTTACACAGAATTCTTATTAATCTTCTCCCTCAACCCATCCTAATATTCCAACCTTTTTTTAATTTCCCTCTCAAAACCCCTCTCATTTGGTCTATAGTAATTTTTCCTAGCAACCCCATCCGGAAAATAATTTTGCCCCGAAAAACAGAGCTGTGTATCGTGATCATATATATAACCTTCAGAATATCCAATTTCTTTCATCAACTTCGTAGGAGCATTGAGTATATGTTTTGGTGATTTCTGATAATTTGCCTATGCGATAGCTCATCCAACAATTCTGAAGTTGATAGAAGGTGGAATAGTGTTTTTTGTGGATACTAAGAAAGATATTTTTGAAAATGTGGAAAATATGTTTTTGTTGTTGGAGGATAATATCGCTAAAAATTAACATTAACTATGATTGGATTACTAAAGCT
>CAPZCD010000091.1 GCA_948744995.1 uncultured Rickettsiales bacterium
ACTAAATGATATAGAGTAGGGAAGGCGTGTTATTTTCTCTTTGAATAAAATAAAAAAGTACTTCCTTTTTCGGAAATAATTCTATTCATTTATAAATTTATAGAAAGAAATTTTTCTTTTAAGAAAACAACAACAAATTCTTTTTAAAAAAGACAAAAATAAAATATATCGTTTTTTTCCTTGTTGTTGTTTTTTATACGTTTAAAATTTCTTTTAATAATCTTTTAAATACGTTTAGGGGGGCAAAAAATCCAGTATTTATAAGGGTTTGCGAGATTTAAAAAAGACCTTTTGATAGTTAAAAAAGACCTTTTGATAGTTAAAAAAGACCTTTTGATAGTTAAAAAAGACGATATTTACAAAAGTATTTATTTGTGATATATTAATAAAAACAAAAGAAAGGAAAATGTCAATATGAAAGATACAAAAGTTATAGACTATAATAAAAATCATTATGCGGTCATGGCAAATGCAATTATTAAAGGCAAACAAACCATGTCTTTACAAGAAGCGAAATTGATAAGATTATTAATTACACAAATAGCAAAGAATGATAAAGATTTCAAAACTTATCGAGTAAATATTAAAGAATTAGCTAAGTTTTTAGAAGTTCCTGATAGTAATCTATATAGAGATATTAAAAATATTTGTGATAAATTGTTAACTAGAATTGTCAGAATAAATACAGATGATCCTACAAAACCGTGGAAAATATTTCAGTGGTTACAACTGGCGGAATATGATGGGCATGGAACAATTACGCTTATGTTATCTAATCAAATAGCTCCCTATTTGTTACAATTAAACGCATGGTTTACACAATATCAACTTAAAAATATTCTTGCTATGAAATCCTTTTATTCTATTCGGTTGTATGAGTTGCTAAAATTGACAATAGGAGAAGATAGAAAGAAAAAAATGGAATATACTTTTTCTATACAAGCCTTAAGAGAATATTTAGAATGTGAGAATAAATTTAAGCAAATTATAGAACTAAAGAAAAAAGTTTTAGATATAGCCATAAGGGATATAAGCGAATATTCGGAATATAATTGTACATATGAGTGTAAAAAAACAAGTAGGAGCATTACAGATATTATTTTTTATTTGGAATTAAAAGAACAGAAGCAGGAAAAGGAAGAAGAGGGAGCGGGAGAGAAGGAACAGGAACAAAAAGAATTAGATGTAGATGATTTAGTAGACCAGTTACGAAAAATTATTCAGGAAGAGTTAAAAACAAGAGAATATAGAGCACTTTTGCAAGCAGCTAATAATGATATAGAGCTTATTCAAGAAAAATATGAATTATCAAAAAAGCAGCAAAACATAGAAAATTTAGTAGGGTGGCTCATCAAAGCAATAGAAGGCAACTATTCAGAACCGATTAGAAAGAAGAAAGCAGGACAATTTAACAATATAGAAGGAAGAAAATATGATTATTATGAGTTAGAGAAGCAATTATTGAATGGAAATAATTAAAAATGTTATTAAAAACTCTAGTTTCTTCTAGTAAACAAATTTGTTATGAGAGAATAAAAGATATAAATGGGTTTAGTTCATGTAATCAAGAATTTTAAAGAAAGGTTACTAATTTTTTAGCTAGTAACCCCTAGTAACCATGCTAGTAACCTTTTTAATCTCTTAAAACCCTTGATTTTACTGGATTTTAGTTAAAAGGTTACTAAGGTTACTAAAAAAGAGTTAAATAAGAGTAGAAAAAATAAAAAATAGAAAAAGGTAAATATAAGAAAAATAAGTAACCTTAGTAACCTTTTGGAATAAAAATATGTTGAACCCCGCATAAATACTAGGTTTTTTAGATTTAGAAAAGGTTACTAGAGAAATCAACTTTGAGAGAAAATGAAATAAAATAAATATTGGACAAGGTAACACAGTAACACCGGTAACAGTCCAAAACATAGACTTATATAAAAAGTAAAAAAATAAAATTTTACAAAAAAAATATCCCCTATTAAGGAGTTAAAAAAAAGGTGTTACCAGTGTTACTCATTCAAAAAAGTTAGAAAAATCAAGGGATAGAGAATAAGAAAAAAGTGTTACTTAACGTGTTACCTAGGTGTTACTAATGTT
>CAPZCD010000092.1 GCA_948744995.1 uncultured Rickettsiales bacterium
GCTAAAAATAAGGATGAAGTTGGGATGAAAAGCGAGGTTGGGGTTAATTTAAATATCTGGTAGATAAAATTGAATTAAATAATACAACAAGATTTTCTTACTATTATTTTAGAATTAATGATATATACTTCCCTGATAATAAAAGTACTAAGTTTATTGAAAATTTAAAGCTTAATTTTTTTGGGAGTTACCATTATTTTTGCCTAGAAAATAATAAAAGAATTACTTTTTCAAAGAGATTTGATATAGGCAGACATTTTTTTATAGCCATCCCATATGGAATCGATATAAGATATGATCTATTGAATTTTGGTAGAAAAATACTTGTTGATATTCCAAATTCATTAGAAATAGATAATCTATATAATAAAAGATCTATATTGGAATTTTTTGCCGGTTTAGATATTGGAATATTTGGAAAAACTATTCAAGTCGAATTTAGTAACAGTAGAATAAGATTGAATTTTGTCTCAAGATTTTAAAATACTGCTAAGTATTCTTTGAAAAAATCATATAGAAATAATTTATTATAACTTGTTGTTATTTTTGTAATCTTTGTTTTTTATGGAAAATTTTTTAGTGCTGATAACTATTTAATTTTTTATAAATTACACAAATATAGCGAAATATATGGATAAAATAACACGGGAAGAAAATTTATAACGTCTACAAATTATCATTGGAAAAATATAGCTATCGTTTAAATATGACAAACTATTAGTTGCTAGTATCAATTTCTTACATAAAAGGTCTATTGTTTTTTCAGATATTTTTATATAATTTAGTTATTATTTTAAATCATATCATATGCTAATAAAATTTAAAAAATTAGATGAAAGAGCGATAATACCAGAATATAAAACAACCGGTTCTGCCGGATTTGACCTACAAGTTTTAATAGATAGTAAAAAAGAAACTCTAAAAAAAGGCGAGATAAAGCTATTTAAAACCGGCTTAGCAATGGCTTTACCTAACGGTTACGAAGCACAGGTAAGATCCAGATCTGGTCTATCTCTTAAAAATGGGATTATAGTACTAAACGCACCAGGAACTGTTGATTCCGACTACAGAGGGGAAATAGGAATAATTGCAATGAATTGTGGCAACGAGGATTTTACAGTTGAAAACGGTATGAGATTGGCTCAAATGGTAATAGCAAAATATGAAAAGACAGATATAGAGGTTGTAGATAATCTTGATGAAACTGAAAGAAATTCTGGCGGTTTTGGATCGACAGGAATAAAATGAATAGAAAAAGGATAATAATATCATTAATTTTTTTGATATTTTTTTGTAATAATTCGTTCTCTAAACAGTTCAATAAAAATCAAATTGATCTAATAAGTAAAATAGAAAGATTTTTTAGGGATTTAAAGACAATTCAGGGTAGTTTCATTCAATTTAGCGAAGTAAACGAAGCAATGTCCGAAGGCAAATTTTACGTAAAAAAACCTCAAAAAGTCAGATTTGAATATAAAAATCCAAATAACCTACTAATAGTTAGCAGGGGTGATTTACTAAATTATTATGATCGTGATTTGGACGAAATAACTATTATCCCGACTTCAAAAACACCAATACCGTTATTATTCAACAATAATTTCGGTTTAAACACTGATAAATCAAACTTAATTGACGTGATAGAAAATCCAGATGGTACAAAAAAGATTTTGTTAAAAATAACTATTGAAGAGTTGGAATATTTTGTTGAGTATACGTTTGATAAACAAATAACTAAAATTGTGGAAATTAGTGTTACTGATGAAAATAGACAAAAAACAACTTTGTCACTTTCTCATACACTAATTAATAGTGGAATTAGCGATTCAATTTTTATCTTTAAAAATCCAAGACTATATAAAAATAGGAAATAGTAAACTTTCTTCCTAAAAAATTTCCCACAAAAAAACATTAGAATAAGACCACCATCCATTCTCTCTTTATTTTAATACCTCCCCCTCCTTCTTTCTTTCTCCCCCTACCTCACCCTCCACCTTCCCTCTACCCCTATACCTACATTAATATAGTTATCACTATTCTTACC
>CAPZCD010000093.1 GCA_948744995.1 uncultured Rickettsiales bacterium
AAGGGCTTTTAAAGAATTTAAGAAAATTTAAAAAGCGAGGTTGGGGTTAAATTAAATAACTGTCTTCTTATTTCTATTGACATCTGTATCTCCCTCTCTAATTCAATAAATTGACTTCTATTATATATTAACTTCTTCCAAGAGTCCAGTCCTGGAGGTATTCTTCTTCTCCTTTAATCTTTCTATGGCTCTCAAAAGTATTTGAGATATATTATTATCTATTGATGAATCAAATAGAGGATCTGAGTCATATATTATACTACTACTATTATGTATTGTCTTATTTTTATTGTTTAACATATTATTAATTAATTTGTTATTATCTAATTATTCTATTAGGATGACATAGGTATTTTTTTAACCTATGTCTAAAAAATATTTTTCAATTTGTTTCAGTTTCTTATAGATTGATGTTTTAGATATTTTAAGTTTCTTAGCTATCTCAGCTACCGTATAACCTTCTACTATAAAATAACTAATATCTTTAAGATGATTATGGTTAGGTAACTTATCTATAGTATTCTTTAGATCTATCATACTTATAGACATAAAAAAAGGACTCGCTGTTGTAAGTGAGTCCTCATAATCTGTGAGATTGTTGTTATTATCTTCATTGTCTAGTAGATATAATATTCTTCTCTTGTATTTTGTTTTATCAATCAAATCATTATATAAGTTATTATAGATAACATTTATATAATGTTTAAAACTAGATTTATTAATATCATAGTTATCTTTATATTTTAGATAAAACATTATAAACTCCTGAAATAAATCTTCTCTTTCATAGTTATTGTAATAACCATTAGCTATTAGTTTATTAGAGTAATATTTTGCTTGGTTAATAACATAAGAATTTATGTTATTGTGATTAGACTTTTTATCCTTTAAAAACATAATTATTTCTTAGGTAATTATATATATTCAAAGGATATATATTATAAATATAATATACATCTTTACTATAAATGTGTAATAATCGTATTTATACTTAACCATGGGTTTAACTTTAACAAAATTTGCTAAATCTATAAATCTATCAGGATAGAAATTACTAATCCCTATAGCCCTTAATTTTCTCTCTCCATAAGCTTCTTCCATAGCTCTATAGGTTCCATAATAGTCTCCAAAAGGCTGATGAATAAGTAATAAATCAATATAGTTTGTTTGAAGTTTTTTTAGTGATTCGTAAATAGATTTTTTAGCTTTTTCGTAACCTGAATTTGAAATCCAAACTTTAGTTACGATGAAGAACTCCTTCCTATTAATTCCCGAATTTTTTATTGCTTTTCCTACCGATTCTTCATTTTGGTAAGCTTGAGTTGTGTCTATCATTCTATAACCGATATCTATGGCATTTTCTACAGCCTTTTCGCACTCTGCTCCTGCCGGGATTTGGTAAACTCCAAAACCCAGTATTGGCATTTTGATTCCGTTGTTTAAAGTCACTTCTTGCATCGTCTTTCCTATATTTTTTCTAATCTTTATGGTAGTAATATTAGTTACTAAGGATAAAAAGTCTAGAGGAAGTAAAGGATAAGAAGCCGTTAATCAAACAAAAAAATAATACTACCGGCAACATATAGGTTTCACTTAAAATAAAATATATTGGCAAAAATAGCTACGTTATAAATTATAACCTAATGAAAAAATATTGAAGTTGTGTGAGTTTATGATGGATAAAGAAGAAGTATTAAAAAAGGTAAAACCCTCCCTATTTGAAAACTCAAAAGGATATAAATCCAGTAGTATTATACTTGAATATATCTTCTTTATAGTTTTAATTCTTATTATTACATATAGTGTATATAGTACTAAAGATATACCTACCAATACCATGATATTACTAAAATGGTTAGGTATAGCTATAACCTGTAGTACTGAAGGCTATAAGATAAATGAAAGGATATGTGATGTTAAAGAGAAGAGACAAAATAGATAATTATTATACATAATTTTAGTATATATTAATTTAACCCCAACCTCGCTTTTTAAATTTTCTTAAATTCTTTAAAAGCCCT
>CAPZCD010000094.1 GCA_948744995.1 uncultured Rickettsiales bacterium
ATATTATAGAAATAAAGTTGCTTAGGTGAATATCAAGAAATGGAGACCAGAGCCATTATTACAACAACACTATTTATTTTTATAAAAAACTTTATAACCTATAGGTTAGATTATTTTTTATATAAACACTATGGAAAACATGAATTTTGATGAAGCAGCTTCCAAGCTAGAAAGTATACTAGACGAGTTGGAAGGTGACACAGGAAACTTAAAGCCCGAGGAAATTGAGGCTAAAGTTAAAGAAGCGGAGAAACTTAGAGATTACTGTAAGGAGCTCCTTAAAAAAGAGAAGGAAGAGATAATAAAAACGGCTAAAGAGAATAATATTCCTCTTGAAGAAATTGGTATAACAGAAGATGATGACGACTTTGAAGACGAGGACGAAGAAGAGGAAGAATAAGAATAACGAATAATAACGAGATTTTTATGAAAATCGCAAATAATGAAAATTTTAGTGGTATTATAGATTCTGATAAGCCTGTATTGGTTGATTTTTGGGCAGATTGGTGTGGTCCATGCAAAATATTACTACCTATAATGGAAGAACTAAGCAGCGAAATGGCTGATAAGGTTGATATTTATAAGTGTAATGTAGATGACTGTGGTGAAATCGCAAGTAGTTTCAACATAAGAAGCATACCCACACTAATTCTGTTTAAAAATAAGGAAATAATAGATATTACCCAAGGTGCGGCTTCTAAAGCTGTTATTAAGAAATGGGTAGAATCAAAAGTATAATATCAAAATTAAAACTTTTCCTTCTAGGGGAACATAAAACTAGGTCGGATAATAGTGCAGATGTTCCTCTTTTTTTTGACACCAACAAGATAACTGCTGCAGCAAAAAGAGAGATAGATTATATAGTTTCACCGTTTAAATTTTACCTAAAAGAAAATTTTGAAAAACAATTCAATAAACTTTTGGCGGAATTTGAAACTATAGAAATTAGACCAAAAGTTGGTCTAGAAGCTGAATTTTATGCTATAAATATCAAAGATAAGAACCATTTTTTTAATAAAATCTACGATTTTTCCAAGGAAAATAGCATCGTTTTAAATAAAATAAAGGATGAAAACTGTAAAAATCAATTTGAATTGGAATTTTCACCATATCTAGATTTAGCAAAATTAACTAGAGATTTCAGCAACATTAAAAATTTTTTGCTAACTAACTTTCAAGCCAATTTTGAAGCAAAACCATTTTATTATAACGTTGGTAGTTCGCTACAAATCAATATTAGTCTGAATGATAAAAACGGAAATAATTTATTTAAAAAACAAGAAGATAATTCGGAAAGTCTGATAATGTTAAATTCCATAGGTGGTTTATTAGCTAAAACCAATGAATTTTTGGATCTGTATATAGCTGACGAAAATTGCATGGCTAGATATGATCCAGATTTTAACAAACTACATCAAATTTTAGGTAATATTACTTCTCCATCTTACAATTGTTGGGGGATAAATAATAGAACCTGCAGCATAAGAATACCAAGTTCAAAATATTTTCGTTCTCTTGAGGAATATATGAAGGATACTCAAAAAAATAGGCGAATAGAATATCGAGTACCATCATCAAATTGTAATATTGGTCTAGCTTTGTATGGAACTTTGTATAGTATATTATATGGAATAAGAAATGAATTGTATCCGTCAGAAAAAACTAGTAATAATGTTATAGCTGATGATTTTTCATATTTGAAGTATGAGATTATTAGATGATAGTTCTCTAAAATATCTTTAATTAATATAACCCCAACCTCGCTTTTTAAATTTTCTTAAATTCTTTAAAAGCCCTTG
>CAPZCD010000095.1 GCA_948744995.1 uncultured Rickettsiales bacterium
GTGATAACTATATTAATGTAGGTATAGGGGTAGAGGGAAGGTGGATGGTTAGATAAGAAGGTGAAGGGGAGAAGGAGGGGGATGGAGAATTAGGTAGGGGGAGATTGGAAGCATAATAGTTTACCTAATATAGATTGACTTGTTTGATAAGTTATATTAGTGTTGGTATTTTGTGTTATAGTTGGAGATGAATAGTGTCTGTGATTGTATTAATATAAATTTTTTTATCTAAAATTTTATTGAACCTGCTTGACTTATAACACATTAACTTTTAAACTCTATAAAGTCGCGGGCGATTAGCTCAGTTGGTTAGAGCATCTGCCTTACAAGCAGGGGGTCACAGGTTCGAGTCCTATATCGCCCACCATAGCAAGTGCTGCGGATGTAGCTCAGTTGGTTAGAGCGCTTGCCTGTCACGCAAGAGGTCGCGGGTTCAAGTCCCGTCATTCGCGCCAGTTATCATAGAAATATGCAGTTAGTTCAAGAGTACAAAGTTTCAGAATTAGTATCCCAAATAAAATCTTTTTTGGAGACGGCATTTTATTATGTTAAAGTCATTGGCGAAATTAGCAGTTTAAAAATTTCCTCCAGTGGCCATATATATTTCAATTTAAAAGACGAAACTGCGCTTATAAATACAGTTTTATTTAAAAATTCCATAAACAATAATCTTCCAAAACTAGAGGATGGTATAGAAATTGTAGTTTATGGTAGATTGACAATTTATAAAGACAGATCCAACTATCAAATAATTGCTGAAAATATAGAAATAAATGGTACCGGCTCTCTATTGAAATTGTTTGAAGAAAGGAAGCAAAAACTAAAACTCGAAGGTTTATTTGAAAATAAAAAACCAATACCTAAATCCATAAAAAATGTTGGTATAATAACATCACCAAACGGCGCAGCTATAAAGGATATAGAATCTAGATTGCGTGATAGAATGCCTATAAATGTGATATTATATCCTTCATTAGTACAAGGGCAAATAGCTGATATAAGTATAGCTAAAGGTATAGAATATTTTAATAAAAGTGAGCTAATGGATGTTATAGTAATAACTCGTGGTGGTGGTTCTTTTGAGGATTTAATGTGTTTCAATAGTGAAATGCTTGCAAGAAAAATTTATGAATCAAAAATACCCACTATAACTGCTATAGGCCATGAAATAGATTGGACTATAGCTGATTATGTATCGGACCTAAGGTTACCAACACCAACAGCCGTAGCAGAATTTCTATCACCACTAATTTCTGTTTTTATTAGTAATATTGATTCTGTCTTTAGAAAAATACTGAGGTTATGTCACAGAAAAATAAGTGATTTTTATAAACAAATAGAAAAAATATATTCTGATATTTTGTTGGTAATAGGCAGAAATTACTATGACAAACTCATAGCTTTTAAGCAAAACCATCTTAGACTTAATAAGTTTAATCGAAAAAAAATTCTTAAGCAAGGTTATGGAATTGTGCGAAAAGATGGGTTCATTTTAAATAAAAATACCGTAATAAAACAAGGAGATATACTTGATATTGAATTGTATGATAGGAAGTTGAAAGTTTCAGTTGTTTCAGGGGGATACTCTGATGTTTAGTTATATACTTAGGAATAAATAGGAAGGAAGCTAGTTTTATAAAGAATAGGAATTTTGAGGTTAGGAGATTAGTTGGTTAAATTTTTTTATCGATTGGGACATCTCCCTCCCTTAATTACCTCAATTGATCCCATAATCACCATAATAGATACTAATACATTTTCTTAAT
>CAPZCD010000096.1 GCA_948744995.1 uncultured Rickettsiales bacterium
ATTATGGTGATTATGGGATCAATTGAGGTAATCAAGAAATAGAGAGATGTCCCTATTTGGCACTGATAACTTTTAATTTATAAACTATACAGAAAATAATGGAATATGTGGAAAAAACAATATAGGAAAAAATTTGTGACATATACAAATTATTATCAAATAATATATAACTATTATTCAGATTATAATAAACTATAGTTATTAACGCCTAAAATGTCGCCATAAAATCATCATACTCCAAACTACCGGAAATGTTACCATAAAGTGCAAGCGTAGGTTTTCCTGATATTATTTGTTTTAGAAGATGTTCCACATCTTCTATGGACACAGAATTGATTGAATTAATAATTTCTTCAGGTGTTTCAATTTTACCATAAAAAACAAGATTATTAGCATTTCTAGTGGCTCTATAATTTGTATTCTCCATACTCATAAGTATAGATGATTTCAATCTGACTTTTGCCCTTTCCAACTCGGAAGTATTTACCGTATTAGTCATCCTTTTTAATTCCTCAACTATAGCTGCTATAGCTTGATTAACCTTATTAGGTTCTACCGCCGTGTAAATTTGAAAAGAACCGGTTTCAAAAGTAGCATCATTAAAGGAATATATGCTATAGCACAATCCTCTTTTTTCTCTAATCTCTTGGAATAATCTGGATGACATACCGGAACCTAATATATGATTCATAACCGACATAATAAACTTTTTGTTATCATTGGCAGCCAGCCCCTCAAAACCCATAATGCATTGAACCTGTTCCAAATCTTTTTCTTTTTTAAAACAACCGCCAGTATAATGTGCTTTTTCAATTTGTTTTTGTTTGTTGCTATTATTTTTTGAAAAATATTTATTGGCTAAATCTTCCATTTTCTGATAATCAATATTACCGGAAACACTTAATACCATATTTTCATTTGTGTAGTTTTTCTTCATATAATCTAAAAAATCTTCCTTCTTGAAATACTTAATATTATCAGCTGTGCCTATTATACTTCTTCCAAATGCCTGGTTACTAAATGCAGCACTTTGATAATAGTCATAAATTATATCATCCGGAGTATCATTTGTCATTGCTAATTCTTGAAGAATTACTCCTCTTTCTCTCTCTAGCTCCTCTTTATCAAAAATTGAATTTTCAAACATATCTACAAGTATTTCTAAGGATTTTTCAGTATATTCTTTCAGTGTTTTACTGTAGTAGGAGGTTACTTCTTTTGAGGTATAGGCGTTAAAATCGGCTCCTATTGACTCAAAATCAAAAGCTATTTGCTTTGCATTTCTATTTGTTGTTCCTTTAAAAGCCATATGCTCTAGAAAATGTGATATTCCGTTATTCTCAACAGTTTCATTTCTTGAACCGGTTTTTACGGATATTTTTATAGATACTGTCTCCACATCCGGCATAAAATCGTGCACAAATGTGATTCCGTTGTTTAATTTGGATAAAGTTATCATTGTATGTTAATATTTGTGGATATTTAATGTTTGTGATTATATTTAGGTGTATTGGTATTTTCAAGTATTGTATACACTTTATATAATTAACTCATTTAAATTATAAAAATTATCTAAATCAAAACTTTGAAACCCTTATTTCTCAATGGTTTGT
>CAPZCD010000097.1 GCA_948744995.1 uncultured Rickettsiales bacterium
TTATTCCTTCTGAATCTATGAATGTTTGTTTGGTATATTTAGAACTATGTTCAGAGGTTCTACTACCTAAAGCTACAGATCCCTGATCTACACCAGCAGTAAATCCCAATTGTTTATCATTAGCATAATATTCATTTGTATCTTGGGTGGATTCTAGAGATAGGTCTCCTTCTATGTTTATATCTATTGATTCTTTACCTTTTATGTTACCTTGTATGTTAGCATTCTTTCCTGATTTTATGTTTATGTTGTTACCCTTTATCTGACTATGTATATGTTTTATCTGTTCTGCTTCTGTTATTTGTCTTGAACCGGATACCTGAATATCTGTCATCGCATAGAAACCACCAGTTGCTGTAGTAGCAGCTGCAGCGGAGGTTGCTTTGAATATTTGGGTAGCAGACATACCAGCATTAGCTGTTATTAGAGCAAGATTCTCTGTTGCATCAGCTAATGCTCTTTTGAAGGCTCTACCTTTATTATATTCTTTATATAACAAACTCCTTTAAAATTATAAAAAATTATTTAAATCAAAACTTTGAAACCCTTATTCCTCAATGGTTTGTTAATGGTTATAAAGCTAATAATCGTACCTATAAAACAGGAGACTTTAACGATACCAAACAAAACATAATGGTGGGTCTCTAGTAATTGATTTAATAAAAAAGAGAGCCATAGATTTCGCAACAGGAGAAAAAGCAGGAGACTCCCTAGCTATATATTTTCTCAGATTTGGCATAAATGACCCCCTTGAAGGTCTAGACCGTATAATTATAGAACTTAATTTATTTCACTTAGTATCCGAAGACCCTAGATATAAATATGATAAAGTAAACAAATCCATAAAAACACCAGATACCTATAAACCAAGAATTATTTCCGATGAAGAACTTGAAAGGAATTTATCTTTTTTCAGTAACTATACAAAAGACAATGAAACCATTGAAACCAATAACAACATAGACAACATACCAAAAGACCATTTAGAAAACGTACTACTTACCACCTCAGAAAACAAACAATCCAAAAAAAAGAATAAATACGATGATTATAAAGATAAATTAATAACAAAGATATTAACCAACCTACAACCCTATAAAACAGGTGACCCAGTAGACCTATACCTCTACTCTTTAGGTATAGGTCTACTGGATCACTTAATTTGTAATGCTCTAACTTAGATAATATGTTTTTTATTTTAGTGTCTTTTTCTGAATCTTGTTTTGATGGGAAAGCTAATGCTGATCTTTTGACAGTTTTATTCTCTTTGGAACTAAGTTCTGATTTGGAACTTAGTTCTGGTGTTAACTCAACAAGCTCTGAACAATTTGAAATAACATTTAAAGGAGAATAATTAGTTTGTTGAGTATTCTTTATTATAATATCGTCATCATTATTAATATCCTGTTCTAAAAATTCTTCTTCTAAAAAGTTAAGATTATATCTTTCTATTAATTCATCTAATGCTTGTTTTTGATTACCATTGAAAAAATGATGTGCATATATACTTATTATATCCACGGCTCTGGTCTCCATTTCTTGATATTCACCTAAGCAACTTTATTTCTATAATATT
>CAPZCD010000098.1 GCA_948744995.1 uncultured Rickettsiales bacterium
AATGCTCAACAAGCGATTATCTTCGACCTATTTCTGGAGGATGTTTAAACAGTTCTGGATTATCATTCACAGTAATTGAATCTCTAGAATCATTGTATCTATCTGAATTAATGGATGATTATAAATTTTCAACAGATTTTGTTTTCAACAAATTTACTTGTAGTTCTTCAAGATTTCAAAATTTTCATGAAATGGGAACAAGAGTTTTAGGTAGTTTGATCGGTATCTATAGCTTAACAAAAAATCATCATTTTATTTATAGAAATCAAATTTATCTGTATATTTTTCATTTTAATATAAATACAAGATTTGTATTCAAGATATATTTTTATATAAGTCTATTTTTTACTATGATCTAGAGTATATGGTATTTTTACAATAATAAATAACTTCAAAAATATAAATCAAAACTAAACCCTCACCACAAACTTAAAAATTACAAACCCATAATTACCCATTCTCCCTAAACCAAGCCACAAACTTCCCCAAAGCCTTAGCCCTATGGCTCATGGAATTTTTTTCTTCCATTGAAAATTCTGCAAAAGATTTATCATAACCTTCCGGTACAAATATAGGGTCATAGCCAAATCCGTTATCACCTTTTGGTGGAAATCTTAATTTTCCTTTCGTTTCGCCTAAAAACGAATTAGAAGATTTTTTGTCAAAGTCATAGTAGCTGATACAGCAAAAGAAGCTCGCAGAATGGTCCTCTATATCCTTATACTTCAGAAGTAGATTGATTGCATTGAAGGCGAAACTAAAATCTTTCTTTTCTCCGTTATTAAATCGCCCGCTATATATGCCAGGAAAACCATCCAGAGCATTAATAGAAAGCCCGGAATCATCTGCTACAGCTGATATTTTTAACTTTTCTGCATAGTATTTTGCCTTCTGTAGTGAATTTTCTTCAAAAGTTTTCCCAATTTCTTCCGGTTCTTCTACCCTTTTAAAATCTGTTAAAGAGAATAACTTTATATCCCTAAAACTTTTAAATAATTCTCTAAACTCTTTGATTTTTCCTTGATTACTGGTAGCTATTAATATATTCTTCATAATACAAATAAATTTTTATAAAATCATTTGGTCCAACTAGGTTCACATTCTAGTATTTTTTTATAGACAGGACAATCTTTGCTATGTGCTCCTTCCAAATAGCCTATACTGACCAGAAATTCTTTTACTATCTCTCCTCCAACAAATTTTAAGTTCTTTTTAAATAACTTAGTCCATTGTTCGAGTGTTTTTGGGTGATTAATATCCAACCAATTTTTGAATGATTTATATTCTTTTTGAAGTTCTAATATTGCATTAGCATTATGTATGGCTGCGTTTATTTTTAATCTATTTCTTATAATATTTTTATTATTTAATAACCTATCTATATCCTTATTGCCGTAATTGGCTACCTTAGCTATATTGAAATCGTCGTATGCAATTTTAAAACTATTCATTTTTTTCAGTATGGTTAATCTATTTTTCTTTCCTGCTTCCATAATAATCCGTCTTATATTCATATTTATG
>CAPZCD010000099.1 GCA_948744995.1 uncultured Rickettsiales bacterium
ATCAGCTAAAAATAAGGATGAAGTTGGGATGAAAAGCGAGGTTGGGGTTAAATTAGTTATTAATATTATTTAAGTAATTTAATTTCAACTTACTTTTTGTTATAGAAAATATACTGAAAAATATAGATAAATACTTATCTTAAGGTAAGAAAATCTGATAACCTTTATTGAATTTACTTACATTTGCTATTAAACAGATATAATTTCTTATGCTTAAGAATATATCAACTTATATGATTTTAAGTGATACAATTTGGAAAAGTAAGAAATTATCTAAACCAAGAATTTGAATTTTACATTAGAGAATGGTTCCTAAATGCTTATAAAGTTAATAATGATATTTATAAAACAGGAGACTTTAACGACACTAAAACTAAAAGAGGTGATGGATCACTTGTTATTAACATAAGAGAAAAATATTTAGAAAATCGTAGAAAATATTATGATGAATATCTAGCTGATAGCTACAATGTATTTCTGTGTAACAAAGAGCTTAAATATATTAAAAATGTAAAAGATTTTTTAACTAATGGTAAATCTCAAGAATTAATCTTATGTGATAAGTTAAGAAATACAATATATGAATTTATAATACTATCCAATATAGATGATAGAGTAATAAAGGATATGTTCTATCTAGTAGAAAAATATGAGTCGAATTCATATTATTTAGAAAATATTTTTGAATTTGAAAAAGAATATTACTATGAATTTAAAAAATACGATAAAAATAAAAAGAATGTTTATAAAAAATATGAACTAAAAGAGAAGGAACTAAAAGAGATATTGTCATGTCTTAGTAAAGAATTTAATGGAAATGAATTAAATAATGGAGAAAAGGAGAAATTACTTAGGTGTATATTAAAAACAAATGAAAGTATATATAAGATTTTGTCAGGATGTTCCTATAATGGAGTTGGATCTGGTTTAGAAAGAATTGATAATATAAGAACAATACAGTCATTGCTAATAGAAGATAATAATCATGTTAAAAAATTAATAGAGGCATTAATTTTTAATATTTTAGAAGATTACTATACTGGTGAAATAGAAATATGCAAAAATAAAGGAAATAGCAAAGATTTATTATTCATATCTTATGAAAAAAATTATTTAAACAAGATTAGGGATACAATAAATAATAATAGCTACGAAATATTTTGTGTAAACGAAATCATTAGAAGTAGCATATATTCAGCAGCTGTAATTAAGAATGATAAAATACCTAATGACTTGTTGTGTTTAGCTATAAAAATGAAGGAGTATCCAAATGAAACAAACAATATTTTTGACGATACCATATACTATACAAAATGTTTAGGGGACATCTCTCTATTTCTTGATTACCTCAATTGATCCCATAATCACCATAATAGATACTAATACATTTTCTTAATGTATCTTTACACATTATTTTAGATTTATTCATCCATATGATAACACTATTATATATAGATAT
>CAPZCD010000100.1 GCA_948744995.1 uncultured Rickettsiales bacterium
TTCAAGGGCTTTTAAAGAATTTAAGAAAATTTAAAAAGCGAGGTTGGGGTTAATTATATAAAAAACAATGAAATATAGAAGTAAAATAGCGTAAAATAAAAAATTACAGTAAGCACGAACTGTCTTTAAAATTCAGCATTACTTAACCATAACCAACCATTAGCAAACAACCCCAGTACGCTTTTTCATATTTTTACTTCAAAAATATTCTCAATCCTCTAAATCAGCAATTCTTATAGAAGAAAATTTTCCATTTACTAAACTGCAACTTCAGCTTTAATTGTAGGATGACATACATAGTCAACAAGTTCAAAATCATCATAATCAAAAGAGAATATATCTTTAATATCCGGATTTATTTTCATTTTTGGTAAAGGATATGGCTCTCTTGTTAATTGTAAATTAACTTGATCTATATGATTAAGATATATATGAGTATCACCAGTTGTATGTATAAATTCTCCAAGTTTTAAACCGGTTACCTGCGCCATCATCATTGTTAATAGCGAATAGGAAGCTATGTTAAATGGCACACCCAAAAAACAATCTGCAGACCTCTGATATAACTGACAGCTTAATTTATTATCAATAACGTAAAATTGAAACATTGTATGACAAGGAGGCAACGCCATCATATCAACAACCTCTGGATTCCAAGCAGAAACTATAATCCTCCTGGAATTTGGATTTTTCTTTAAGGTCTCAACAACGTTTTTTATTTGATCTACTCCGTTAAAATCTCTCCACTGCTTACCATATACTGGTCCTAAATTACCATTTTCATCAGCCCATTCATTCCAAATTCTTACGTTATGTTCCTGCAGATATTTTATATTAGTATCGCCTCTAAGAAACCACAGTAATTCGTATATTATTGATTTTAAATGTATCTTTTTAGTTGTCACTAACGGAAAACCTTCGTTTAAATCATACCTGGTTTGTGTGCCAAATAATGATATGGTACCAACTCCGGTTCTATCTTCTTTCTTTTTCCCGTTTTTTAATATATTTTTTAGGAGTTCTAGGTATTGTTTCATAATTAAGTTACTTTTACTATTAGTAGTAATATTATAGCTTAGTTTAAGAAAGAAATCAATAGTGGGTAATTACATAATAAGGTTTTACTTCTTCTGGGCCAACTAATAAATTTTACTTATATTATTAGCAATTCATTTATTGTCAGTTATATGAGTAAAAACTTAAAAAGATATAAATAAATAGAAGAATAATACCCTACACATATCACATCAAAACACAGATTTTTACAAATATGGTATATACATAATTATACATGTATTAAACTTTAATTTTCTAAATATTTATCTTGACTTAATAAAATAATTAAATAATAATTCATTCAATTATAAATAACTTATACTAATTATGTTA
>CAPZCD010000101.1 GCA_948744995.1 uncultured Rickettsiales bacterium
GCTAAAAATAAGGATGAAGTTGGGATGAAAAGCGAGGTTGGGGTTAAATTAATTAAAGGAGTTTATATGAATAAAATTAATTCATTTATAAAAATAACAATGTTTATGTCATTGTTTTCTATAAATAATAGCATGTTATATGGAAATACAAAACAAAGTATTATAAAGTATAAAAACGGCGATATTTATAAAGGTGAAACTAGGGTAGAAAAACTTTTTGGATTATTCTTTCCAAAAGAAATACCAAATGGAGAAGGAGAACTTATTCATATGTATGGTAGTTCCCAAAAAGGTAATTTTAAAGATGGGGAATTAGATGGAGAAGGTGAAGAAATCTGGATGGATAGTACTCATTATAAAGGTAATTATACTAATGGAATGTGGCATGGTTGGGGTAGACTCGTTTATCCAAATAATGATACTTTTACTGGTAATTTTTCATATGGGAAATTAACGGGATATGGTAATTTTACTTTAGTAAATGGCAATAGTTGGTCCGGTTACTTTGAAAATGGTAAAAGAATCGGATTAGTTAAGATTGCTCTTTCAAATGGTACTGTTCTTGAAGGCGATTTTTCTGACAAGGAATTTTATTCTATTATTAGTGATGAATATGATAAAGATCTTTGGGAAAGTTCTGATTACAACGGTGGTGTTAAAGATGGATTATGGCATGGAAAAGGCAAAATAATATTACCAAATGGCGTTACGTATAAAGGCAAGTTTAAAGAAGGAAAACGAGATGGTTGGGGCAAAATTACTTCTCCAAATTGTCGCTATGCATCCGATCTTTCTGATAGAGATTTTTTAAGGTTTCTATTTAAATACGATGAAATGGGTAATTCAGTAGATAATATCGATAATTTTGACAGTAGCAGAGAAGAGCTCTAAATATATTTAAAAATAAACGACCCCGGTGCAAGCATACGGGGTATTTAATTTAAAGGATTGTTTGCCAATGGTATTTATAAAAAACAATAGGATGTAGGGATAAAACAGCGAAAAATAAAAAATATAGCGAATATGAACTGTTATTAAAAATTAATAATTATGTAACTATAATTAATCATTGCAAACAAATCCTAGTTTAATCTAAAAACAAAATTTGTATTTTTAGATTATATATAATATCATTTTGACTATCATAGATATTTATAGACAACTTCCATCCCAATCCAAAAACACAGGACATTATTAGAAAAAAATACCAAAATTCACTCCAACTCAGCCTTACCACAACACAATTGGTAATATCTATCCCTATTCCTCAG
>CAPZCD010000102.1 GCA_948744995.1 uncultured Rickettsiales bacterium
ATAAACATACTACTAAAACAATATTCAGATGATAAGATAACTATAACTTTGTAGATTTATAAAAAAAGAAGAAATAATATAATTTTACTCTTATCCTATTCTTCTAACTTCTCCCACTTAATAATCATATCATTTTCTCTAAAGAAGTTTTCCACTTCTTTTTCCGAATTAAATGTAAATTGTTGTTGTTCTTGATTATTATCTTTATTCCACATTGTTATATTATACAAATCATTATCCTGTTCTTTATCTATATAGATACAATTATCTAGATATTTACCATAGAGGATTTGGCCTGATGTATTATAGCTTATAGCTTCAACTAAATAATTAATGACATTGTTTTTTATAGATAGTAAACATTTACCAATATTAGTCTTTTTTTCAGAAAAAGTAGCAATTTCTTCCAGACAACACGAATATATCTCTTCTAATTCATTTAAATTATTCTGAATTTTATGAAGTATCTCATGATCTATATTCTTCTCAATATCTTCAGAAAAAAACAAACTATAAAATCTGTTTAAAAATAGACAATAATTTTCTATTTTTAAATTTTTTATAAATTCAAAAGCTTGTAAAATAACTTGATTTAAGATCATAATTTACCTATAAGTTTAACTGTAATAACTACACCATCTTTACTTGTTATAACCTCAACTCCATTTATAACATCCGAAAATTTAAAAGTGCCTTCAACGTTACCAATACCTTTGGCACCATTCTCTATGGTGTTTTTTACTACACTGGGTGTAACTCCTCTTTCTTGCATTCTATCCAATGCATGACCACTATAATCAATACCATCTATAGTCTTATGCTTATTAATATGTTTTTGTAAATCAGACCGATCTAAAGGACTTCTTCTACTTCCCATTGGTTGACTATTATAACTACTATCTTCTTCAGTTTTTCCATCCAACCCCTCCTTAACCTTCTCTTCAATCTTCTCCTCAACTTTTCTCTTTAAATATTCCCTTGCCTCATCATTTGGATCTGGACTTGGTTCAGGCTTTTTATCATTAGGATTCTCATTATTATTGTTATCATTATTTTTATTACTGTTGTTATTATCTCTATTACTATCTTCTTTCTCTTGTTGTTTAGCTTCCTGTCTATTCTTCAAAACACTAGCAACAAACTTCCCACCTCTATACAGTATATAAACACCACCA
>CAPZCD010000103.1 GCA_948744995.1 uncultured Rickettsiales bacterium
GTTAATTTATATAAATTTATTTTAGTAATAACTACGAATTTATTTTTTATCTTGACCAAGATGGTATGGATATTATTGGAATAAATACTTCACACAAAAAATAATAGACCTTCTGTGTAAAAAATTGATATTCTCTAGTAAATTTTTTCCACAAAACTCCAAACATTATTGTAAAAGACTTAATAATTATTTTTATTTTTAATTTTATGTAGAAAAACTATTTACATTATTAAAAAAATAGGTATAATTATAATATCTCATCCACATGAGATTTTAATTTATTTTTAACTAAAAGGAAAAGTTATGAAATTGGAGTACATTATAAAAAATATTGTGCAAAACAATAAAATTAAGACTCAAAATGAGTTGGCAAGCATGTTGTTACAGAGAGGTATCAACGCTACTCAGTCTAATATATCAAGAATCTTAAAGAAATTAAATACAGTTAAGATTGTTGATGAAAGTAATGAATCTTATTATGTTATTTATGATAAACCACTGGAATTGACCGAATGGATAAGAAATATCATAATTAATATAGAAGATAATGGTCACAATATATCTCTGAAGGTATATCCAGCATCTGCTGATTTTGTGGGTAAAATAATAAGAGAAAGAGATTTGGAAGATGTAATGGCTATAACAAGTAGCTATGATAATCTACTAATTGTTCCTAAAAATAGTGCTCTTATTGCAAAAATAGTAGAAAAATTGAAAAAAATATTTTTTATTAAGGATTTCTAGTAAAAAATATACTTTTTAGGTATTTTTTATGCAAAAACATAACCATGCGGTAAAAACTAGGTATTGGTGAATGAGCGGATGTTTACCTGTATAAATATTTAGTTTTTACTGCTTTTAGTCAGGTTGTATAAATATTCCCTATAAATTATATTGCTTGGTACAGTAGTTTATTTATTATAATAATACCATATGCTTTTGGGTCAGGGTAAAAAATAAATTTACAGTTATTACTAAAATAAATTTATATAAATTAAA
>CAPZCD010000104.1 GCA_948744995.1 uncultured Rickettsiales bacterium
CTAAAGATTGGTTTAGAGTGAAGAGTTTAAAAGTCAAGAAATAGAGAGATGTCCCCGTAAATTTTTTAAACCATTGACTTATTATAGATAATATCCTATTTCTAATAATAGATTTATTATAGAAATTTGGAATAATTATGTTTAATTTTTTTTCAAAAAATCATATTAGATATGGTATTATAGCTTTAGCTTGCAGTTTTTTATCAAGTATTACCATTAAAAATACTCAAGCAGAACTAGCAATTTCATCAATAGAAGCAACTGATTTTTTACACGTAACAGCGCTAGAAAATGAAAATGAAGAAAATGAATTATGGGATGAGGTGGAAAGAATGCTTCCTCTAGCTAGATATAATATTGGCGTATATATTTTTAGAAGATATAGTTACTAATCTTTAGTATAATCTTAAAAAGGTAGGAGTTAGTTATAAATAAATAACTCCCGATACAAATGCAGGGAATATTGTTGGGATAGGATCAAAAAACTATATTAACCTCAATTTCGCTTTTTCTAACTTAAGAATATGCTAAAAAATATAAACAAGTACCCTTTTCAAGATAAAAAACATAATGGCTTTTATTAAAGTTTACTAATATTCGTTATTAAACGGCGTAATTCTTATATTTAAAAATATATTTTACATATTTTTTAATGTGCTTTAGACCTAAAAAGTAAAAGTAAGGTTAATTCATAACTTTCTAGTTGTATAATTCTTAAAAAAGAGATAATAACAATAAAGAAATATTAAAGAATAGTATAATACTGGATAAGGATATCGG
>CAPZCD010000105.1 GCA_948744995.1 uncultured Rickettsiales bacterium
CACAATAGTAGTTATTAAGTATAGCTTGCTTTTTATCAAATTTATCAAACTCAATATAATACTTCATTCTTAATTTATCATATCTGTAAAAAGACATTTCCTTAAGTTGTTTATCGGTTAAGCCTTTAATTCTCTTTAGATAAGCTATTACGGTATTTTTCTGTAGGTCTTCAACCGTATCATCTACTCTTATCTCATGTAATCCAAAAGCTGTTGCTATATCCTGCAGTTCCATATAGGAACAATCAAAGATATCAGCCCTCCTTCCTAAAAAATTGGAATATAGTGGTAATTTTCCACAAAATTCCAAACATTACTGCAAAATACTTCAAACAATAGATAATTTTAATAACGAAGACATATAGGTATATGCCATCTATTAAAATTATCTATTCTTCTTGTCTTTTTTGTAATCTTTGTTTTTTGTGGAAAATTTTTTAGGAAAGAGGGCTCTTCCCATAAAAAGTAGGTACCTTACCCGTATCTAGTAGTAATGATTTACCTCTTTTATCGGTATATTCTATCCTTGCACTCTTAATACCACTTACAAGGGCATAATCTTCATTGGTAACAAGTTTACCATCTTCCCTATATTCCTTACAATTCTTTATGGTTTCCAGTAGATACCTATTAATTATATTAGATAATAGCCATTCATCTATACAATTAGGTAAACTTACCAATACTCTATAGTTAATTTTTCTTTCGTTGATATCAACAAATTTACCACTTACCACTACGTT
>CAPZCD010000106.1 GCA_948744995.1 uncultured Rickettsiales bacterium
TTTTCAAGGGCTTTTAAAGAATTTAAGAAAATTTAAAAAGCGAGGTTGGGGTTACCACTAGATTATAACAACCTAATAGAACTTCTAAAGAATAAGAATTTAATTATAGATGATATAGCTAAAGCTAAGAGTTATTTATTAACCATAGGTTATTCAAGATTAAAAAGATACTTTAAGATATTTTATGATAATAATAGTGAAAAATTTATAGATAACTTCTCATTTGAAGATTTACTTAACATATATGTATTTGATAGAAAGTTAAGAGGTTTATTTATTGAAGCTTTAGAAAGAATAGAGATAGCTGTCAAAAGTATGATAATTAATCTAATATCTATAGATAGGAATGATCCATATTTTATATATGATGAAACTATATTTAATCATGAAGATAAACATAATGAATTTTTAAGAAAGATAAGACAAATTGTATTATCCCAAACAAAAGAAGATTTATTTAATAAGAAATTACCTTGTTGGAAAGTAATAGATAACATAACATTTGGTAATATAAACTTCTTTTATGAAAATCTAATCTCAAAATATAGAAAAATGATAGCTAATATGTTTAGGTTAAATAATAAGGTTATGTCCTCTTGGTTATTAGCTATGTTAACCACAAGAAATGTTTGTGCTCATTACTCTGTATTATGGAGTAGAATATTTGGTACTAAGCCTATTAACCTTAAAAACAGTAAAACTAAAGAAACCATAATAGACTTTAAGAA
>CAPZCD010000107.1 GCA_948744995.1 uncultured Rickettsiales bacterium
TTGTCTTTTTTGTAATCTTTGTTTTTTGTGGAAAATTTTTTAGGAAAGAGGGCTAGTAGAATAAAAAAACTTCTCATAGGAATATATCTAATTACTCAAATAATCTGTACTACCAATAACAATAACATTGCTCTAGCATCTTCCGAAGAGCATTTAGGAAATTGTGCTAAAGAGGATACCCTTATGATAACCTTAGTCTCTGCGGGCATTGTTGTTCTGGAAAAGATAGCCGAGAAAGTATATAAATACTTTATGGCTAAATATAGAAATAATCATAACAATAATACGGAACAAGAGGATAATAATATACAACAAGATAATAATGATGGTAGGTCACCTGACGGGGCAATGGGTTTATTATAACTACATAGATATATAATATATAATATATAATAATTAGGTATTATATATGTTTGTATATAATACCTAATTTGTTATATTATTTTATGTTAAAATTTCTGGCATTCTTTGATACTATAAATGTTAAAATTCCTGACCTCCCATAGATGCCATAGCTTCTCTCTGGTTCTTTAGGGCTTGAGTGTTTTTATTTAATATGTCAGCCTATATTAGCTCATTCTGCATCTGACTCTGTTGTGCCATAGCCTGTTGTTCTGCTTCTAATTTCCTTTTAAAGGTTTCTTCATCCAGTAAGAAATCACTGGAATTATAGATTGATGCTATCT
>CAPZCD010000108.1 GCA_948744995.1 uncultured Rickettsiales bacterium
ACTGTCCCTTTATATACTCTTAGAGTTTAGTTGTAAGTAGGGAAAATGCAAGGGGGCTGTATTACAACGGGCTTTGGCCCCTATTTCTTAAAAAGATCTTTAAAATTAATTGAAAAATCAATAAAAAATTAAACATGTAGGAAATTTATTAAATAATTCTAAAATTATTAATAACACTAATCAAAACAGATATATAATCAAGAAATAGGGACTAGAGCCTATTAATAAGAGCTCATATACCTATACAAAATTATAAATCATCACATCTTTATACTCTTACTTCATTCACATCAGCAATAATCCTAGTTTTTCCACCAATTTCCTTATTAGATTCATTTAGTTTGTCTAATACTTCCATCTTTGCAGCAGTACTTAATAGTTTAAATTCTTTAGCACCTTTTCCCAATAATTCTTCATTAGCACCATTTAACTTTTTAAGTTTATCTATTAATGCTTCATCAACTCCTTTGTTTTTATAGTTACCAGAAAAATTTAGTCCATTTATTAGGTTTCCTAATTCTCTTGTTAAATTTCTTAAAAATTCGTATCTTTGGGTGTATTTTTTGACTATTCCTTTAATTGGTCTCCATAGTTTTGTAAACAAACTCTCTGAAGCCTCTTTCTCTCTTATTAAAAGACTCCTACATGTTTCATTTCT
>CAPZCD010000109.1 GCA_948744995.1 uncultured Rickettsiales bacterium
CTATATAGATAAATATCTAAAAGATAAAATAATATTTAGCTATGTTAGAACAGATAGAAAGGAAGCATTAAAGTTAAATGATTATCTATTTAACTATAAAATAATAGAACCGATAAAGTTAGAAGATAATAACCTATATATATTCTATAGAAATAAACTATAAAAGGAGTAATTATATTATGTCATATTCAACACAATTGGGAAGTAATCTTTATAACAATAGTAATAATCTTAATTGGGATACTTTAGGAACAACAACAGGTATTAATATAGCAACAGATATATTTAATGGTGTTGCCAGTGGATTAACCAGCTATTTCCAACAAAAGAGTAATTACTATCTGCAAGCTACCCAACTACTAAATCAATCCATACCTCTATACCAACAGATAGGAGCCCAAGTAAGACAGCAAATGAACCAACAGGCTATGCAGTATATGAATGCAGGAGTTGATGTATCTCAGGGAACAGCCTTTAAGGTTATAAGTCATACACAGCAACAGGGAGAAATGAAACTAAACGAAATAAAGAATAATGTTAATACTAACCTTAATAATATGAAATCTATAGCTACAACTCAAGCAACAATGAGTTTAATGAGTAATATATTCAGTGGAATTAATAGCGGAATTAACA
>CAPZCD010000110.1 GCA_948744995.1 uncultured Rickettsiales bacterium
ATCTGTTATAACAAGCTCATTTGTCTCCTTATTATATTTCATAATATCACCATCTGGTCTTATAAATTCTTCTATATTTCTTCCTTTAGAGTCTCTTAATGATCTTGCTCTTTGGAGATATTCTTCTTTACTAATATCTCCAAATTCTTTTTTATGCTTGCCAAACTTTTTGTCAAGTTTTGTAAAATCTTGAGGAGATATAGTCTGAGATTTTTCATTTTTCGGTATGTCGTTCTTTTCATCTAATTTTTTCTTAACCTCTTCCTTAACCTTCTCCTCAACTTTTCTCTTTAAATACTCCTTTGCCTCATCATTTGGATCTGGACTTGGTTCAGGCTTTTTATCATTAGGATCTTCATTGTTATCATTTTTACCGTCATTATTACCGCTATCATCATTCCCATTGCTATTCTTATTATCACCACTTTTCTCTTGTTGTTTAGCTTCCTGCCTATTCTTTAAAACACTAGCAACAACCTTTCCACCTCTATACAGTATATAAACACCACCAACAGCCACAGCAGCAGGTATGATTAT
>CAPZCD010000111.1 GCA_948744995.1 uncultured Rickettsiales bacterium
CATAAATATGAATATAAGACGGATTATTATGGAAGCAGGAAAGAAAAATAGATTATGTTCTAAAGTAATAGCATTTACATTAGCTATAGCCAATGTTTTAGGGATACTAGGCAGTGCTAATATAAATGCCACAAATTTCAACAAAGAAATACCACTATTTTTTAGACAGAAAAAAGTAAGAAATATAAAAAATAAGTTTACTTCTGAAGAAGATGAAAAATTAGTAGAATTAGTTAATAGTAACGATGGAGAAAAAAATTGGGCGTCTATTGCTAACCAAATGCCAAACAGAAGTGTCAGACAGTGTAGAGAAAGATACCAAAATTATCTTTCACCCAATATTAAAAAAGACGATTGGACTGAAGAGGAAGATGAACTACTATTAGCAAAAATAGGGGAGCTTGGAAATAAATGGAAAATGATAGCAGATTTTTTAGGCAATAGAACCGGTCAGCAGGTAAAAAATAGGGACATCTCTCTATTTCTTGACTTTTAAACTCTTCACTCTAAACCAATCTT
>CAPZCD010000112.1 GCA_948744995.1 uncultured Rickettsiales bacterium
TTATGGTGATTATGGGATCAATTGAGGTAATCAAGAAATAGAGAGATGTCCCAAACATATCTGACTGTTATTGTATTTATACAGCTCCCTCTATACTTCCAGGTTCCATTATCACAGTAGTAGTAATGACCCCAATAACTAGGTACACTACCCTGACCACAACTATCGCACGTTCCCCCTGTTTCAGGTTCTGAATAACCATCTTCACAACCAGCATCTATTATTGCTCCATTAGCAGCTGCAAAAGTTGAGTTATTAATTTGGCTAATACTTGGAGATCCAACTCCAGTTCCATCAACATAAAAAGTTCCATACCTACCCTCATCATGTAATTTTGATCCAGTTATCAAACTAGGTTTTCCGAGGCAAGCTTTAATACAGTTTCCACTATATTTCCAGGTTCCATTATCACAGTAGTAGTAGTGAGACCAACTGCTACTTTTACCACCACAGTCATTACAAGTGGCTCTGGTCTCCATTTCTTGATATTCACCTAAGCAACTTTATTTCTATAATAT